>DJFO01000020.1:208-3933 GCA_002432555.1 Marinagarivorans sp. UBA5870 | reverse complement strand
CACAACTACCACAGCACTCACTCGGCGGAGAACCAGGCCCTGGCGGAGCTGATCTACCTGCGCTTGAAAGCGAATGGTCATATCGCGGAGCGGGCGATCACTCAAGCCTATGATCCTGAGCGAGGCCTTTTTCTGGCGGACCGTTATATCAAGGGCACCTGCCCAAAATGCAAAACGCCTGACCAGTACGGAGACAACTGTGAGGCTTGTGGTGCGACCTATGCGCCCATGGATTTGATCGACGCCCGCTCGGCAATTTCGGGGGCCAAACCGGTGCCGCGGGAATCCAAGCATCTGTTCTTCAAATTGCCGGAATTCAATGAATTCCTGCGGGAGTGGACGCGCGCCGGTCACTTGCAAGAGGAGATCGCCAACAAGCTGGCGGAATGGTTGGACGGCGGCTTGAAGGAGTGGGATATCACGCGCGACGCGCCCTATTTCGGTTTTCCAATACCGGGTGAAACCGACAAATATTTTTATGTGTGGCTCGATGCGCCCATCGGCTATATGGCGAGCTGCCGGCAATACTGCGACCGCACGGGAAAGGATTTTGCCGGCTATTGGGGGCCGGATTCCCCTGCGGAGCTCTACCATTTCATCGGCAAGGACATCATTTATTTCCACACGCTCTTCTGGCCGGCGATGCTCAGCTCGGCAAACTTTCGCACACCGACTAAAATTTTTGCCCACGGTTTTCTCACAGTAAATGGCAAAAAAATGTCGAAGTCGCGCGGCACATTCATCAACGCCCGCACTTATCTCGATCACCTGGATCCCGAATACTTGCGTTATTACTACGCGAGCAAGCTGACTGGCGGGGTCGACGATCTCGACTTGAACCTGGACGATTTCGTCGCGCGGGTGAACGCGGATTTGGTGGGCAAGGTGGTGAATATTGCCAGCCGCACCGCGAAATTCGTTCAGCAGCAGGGCGGCGTTCTCGCCACTGAAATTGCCGACCCCGCACTGTGGGAAAAATTCGTCACGGCAAACGAGCCGATTGCCCAACTGTACGAAGCGCGCGAGTTTGGCCGTGCTATGCGCGAAGTAATGGCTCTGGCGGACGCGGCGAACGAATACATCGCGACCCAGGCGCCCTGGGCGCTCGCTAAAGAGGCTGGCCGGGAGCGCGAGGTGCTGGCGGTCTGCTCTTTGGGCATCAGCATGTTCGCCGCGCTTATGACATGGCTGAAACCGGTGCTGCCGCAGACGGCGTCCGCCGCGGAAACGTTCCTCAATCGGCCGCTGGATTGGCGCGCTGCGCCGGTATTTTTGGCCGGTGCTACGATCAATGTTTTTAAACCGCTGATGCAGCGGGTGGAGTTGGACAAGGTGAATCAAATGATCGATGCGGGCAAAAGCGAAGCGCCGGCGACCGCGCCCACCGGATGGCTGGACAAGGAACCGGTCGCCGCGGAAATCGAATATGCGGACTTCGCGAAGGTGGATTTGCGGATCGCCCGCATAGTCGCGGCGGCGCCAGTGGCGGGTGCAGACAAGCTGCTGCAGCTCACTTTGGATTTGGGCGGGGCGACGCGTTATGTTTTCGCGGGCATTAAGAGCGCCTATGACCCGGCAACCCTCGTGGGCAAACATACGGTCATGGTCGCCAATCTGAAGCCCCGCAAAATGAAATTCGGCATGTCCGAAGGCATGGTGCTGGCAGCGGGGCCCGGCGGGAAAGATATATTTCTCCTGGAGCCGGACGCCGGGGCGGAGCCTGGAATGAAGGTGATGTGACGTAAGGCCCGAAAGGAAAAGAAAGCTTGACGGGATGATGGCACCGAGGGTGGTGCCGGAAGGGGTTCTGAAAGCCTCGCGCCCTGGACGGGCGCGGGGCAGGCCCCAGGGATGGGTTCACGCCGGTTTCAGAACCCCTTCCGGCATCGCCCGATTTCGGCTAACGAAGTGATACTGATACGCAGGATCTCGGGTCTCGGATCTCGGACCCTCCTATCAAAACACCAACTTCCCGCCGACAAAAAACAACATCACCGCCAGGGCGGGCCGCAGGTAGTGGTCAGCGATGCGATTAGCGAGGTGACTGCCGAGATAAATGCCGGGCAGCGAGCCAATAAGCAGATTAAGCAGCAGCGACCAATCAACATTGCCAAGGCCAGCGTGGCCCATTCCCGCGATCAAGGTAAGTGGCACCGCGTGGGCGATTTCGGTACCAACCAGGCGCACCGTGGGTAAGAGCGGATATAACATAAAGAGCGCAACCGTCCCCAAGGCACCGGCGCCTATTGACGTAATCGTGACCACCACTCCAAGTACCACGCCAGTCACCACGGTCGCGATCGTCTGCTCTCGCTTATTCATGCGGGTGAACCAACCGTCGTTCGCCCGGCTGTATTCCATCAGGCGGCTTTTGAAGAGAATGGNNCCAAGGTGGCGCGGATCAGGCTATTCAGCCGGTCGATGTCCATGCTGAGGTTGTGCAGCAGGCCCAAGGTTAAGGCGGCGGCGGGTAGACTGCCCAGTGCGAGTGCGCCGGTAATGTGCCAGTCGATATTGCGCTTCTTGTGGTGCACGTGCACACCACCCGCTTTGGTGATGGCGGCGTAGAGCAGATCGGTGCCGACGGCGTTGGCTGGACTGATGCCGAAGTAGAGCAAAATGGGGGTCATCAGGGATCCGCCGCCAACGCCAGTCATGCCCACGATGAACCCAACCGCCAACCCGGCGATGATGTAGCCTACCTGGAAATCCATACCAATCCCCGCCACCCAATGTTTTAAAACCACCACCAGCAGCCCGCAAGCTGCTGATAAATCAACAGATCGCGCAGGCTACCAGGCCGACCGACGCGGCGGCCAATGACAATTAGTTTGGTGTTTATAACCAAAAGTTTTCAGGCACGCCGTCTAGTGGTAAAACAGCTGTCAAATATTCCTAAAGCCACCTTTTATTTTTTTCACGGATGCGGTTAACTGCGCCCGCCTTGCCACCCCTGCACACCCCGATGGGTCTATGGATTTTTTTGTCATTTTGCTCAGTACAGTCCTGGTAAACAATTTCGTGCTCACCCAATTTCTGGGGCTGAGCACTTTCATGGCTGTTTCGAGCAAGCTGGAGACCGCGGTCGGTGTGAGCGCCGCCACGGTGGTTGTCCTCACCCTGACGAGTATCGGCAGCCATCTGATCGATGACTGGATCCTCGAACCGCTCGGCCTGCCTTTCTTGCGCACGATCACGTTCCTGTTGCTGATCGCTGCCGTGACCCAGCTCACCCGGGTGGTCGCAGCGACGACCAGTCCCCTGCTCTATGGAGTCCTCACAGAATTTCCGCTCCTGATCATCGGCAATACCGCGGTGCTCGGTGCAGCTCTGCAAAATTCGGCGAAATTGCACACTCTCTCCGAATCCGCGCTTTACGGCTTGGGTGCGGCCGCAGGGTTCAGCCTGGTGCTGGTACTGTTTGCGGCCTTGCGCGAGCGCTTGGACGCCGCCGATGTCCCGCGGCCCTTGCGCGGCGCGGCGGTCAATTTGATCACCGCTGGGCTCATGTCCCTGGCGTTTATGGGCTTTGTGGGTCTGTGACGCACATGCTTGAACTTCTGCAGCAGCACCCCACAGTCGCCGCTCTGGTTGCACTCGCTGCCCTGGCGCTGATGGTCAGTGCTGCCTTCGGCGTGCTGACGAGCCGCCGGCCGGCGGTCAGCGAAGCGGATTGGGTAACTCGGATTGACCGTCTTCTCCCGCAAACCCAGTGCGGCCAATGC
>DJFO01000020.1:0-192 GCA_002432555.1 Marinagarivorans sp. UBA5870 | reverse complement strand
GGGCGTGGCCAGTCGTCCGCTGGACCCCGAACACGGGGAGGAAAGCCCGGTGAAAAAAGTCGCCTTTATTCGGGAAGCCGAATGCATTGGCTGCACCAAATGCCTGCAGGCGTGTCCGGTAGACGCGATTGTCGGCGCCGCTAAACAAATGCACACGGTGGTCGTTGACGAGTGCACCGGCTGCGATCTGTG
>DJFO01000254.1:11948-12149 GCA_002432555.1 Marinagarivorans sp. UBA5870 | reverse complement strand
TGTCATGTGGAAGGCGTCGGCGCTGGTCCCAAAACCTATGACTTCGGCGTAGATCTTGGCTCCGCGCGCCACCGCATGGTGGTACTCTTCCAATACCAAAACACCAGCACCGTCGCCAAGCACAAACCCGTCTCGCTCCCGATCCCAAGGGCGGCTCGCCTTGGTCGGCTCGGTATTGCGGGTCGACAGAGCGCGAGCGGC
>DJFO01000254.1:6873-11930 GCA_002432555.1 Marinagarivorans sp. UBA5870 | reverse complement strand
GTCCAATGCAGTGGGTGCCGGTGGTACAGGCCGTCGTAAGGGCAATATTGGCACCCTTGAAACCGTAGCGAATCGATAAGTTACCGGCGATCATATTAATGATGGAGCCGGGAACGAAGAAAGGCGACACCCGGCGGGGGCCCCGGTCTTTGATAGCCATGGCGGTTTCTTCGATTGAACCGAGACCACCGATGCCTGAGCCAATTACGCACCCGATGCGCTCGGCGTTTTCGGCTGTAACCACCAAACCGGAATCCGCCACGGCCTGCACGCCCGCTGCCATGCCGTACCGGATGAAAGGGTCTACTTTGCGCGCTTCTTTTTCGGACAAATAAGGTGTGAGATCAAGATTTTTTACGGAGGCGCTGAATTGGGTCGCGAAGGCTGAGGCGTCGAAGGTTTCGATAGTCGATGCACCACTTTTGCCCGCCAGGATTGCGGACCATGAGTCGGCTACGTTATGTCCCACGGGACTGACCATACCCATACCGGTCACTACCACTCGGTTTCGACTCACTTTTTCCTCCAGATCAATCGCAACACGGGAGAGCAGCCATAAATGGCAAATTCGGAATCTAGGCTCTTTCAGGCAAAAATAAAAGCCGTACTATTCACATAGTTACGGCTTTTATGAAAAGCTTGGCTGTTTTTATCGACTACGCCAGATGCTCGTTTATGTAGTCAATGGCCAGTTGCACAGTGGTGATTTTTTCGGCTTCTTCATCGGGAATTTCTGTCTCGAATTCCTCTTCCAAAGCCATTACCAGTTCAACCGTATCCAGAGAATCCGCGCCCAGATCTTCGACGAAAGAGGCTTCGTTTTTTACTTCCTCTTCTTTGACACCAAGTTGCTCGGCGACGATCTTTTTTACTCTTTCTTCAATGCTGCTCATAACGTTTATTAGCTCCTAATAGCCTCTATATAAAATCAGCAGATGTCATTTAGCAGTCTTAGCGACTCATGCCGCCTCGCTTGCCCGCAGCTCAGGTCACGGGTCCAACTAAAGCGCGCATTTTAACGCTATTTTTCCCGAGTTGTAATCCGTGCGCCGAAAATTCTTTATTTTCCACCAAAAAAGCCTTTTCCCACAAACACTTAGACGACACCGCTGACGATTTTTTTAAGCATTTTGGCCGGCAAACGCCGGCGCGCCCCACCCGGAAAAAATCGTGTTAAACCTATGAAAACCAACGGTTTTCAGGACATGTACAAACCGCCATTGACATGAATAGTTTCGCCGGTTATGTAGGCTGCTCCGTCACTGCACAAAAATTCGACGACACTAGCAATCTCCTCGGGCTGCCCCAAGCGCCCCAGCGCTATGCCCGCGGTCAGGGACTGCCGCTGCTCGTCCGACAATGCCTTGGTCATATCCGTATCAATGAAGCCAGGCGCCACCGCGTTAACCGTTATACTGCGTGACCCAATTTCCTTTGCGAGTGAGCGGGTAAAGCCCATGACCCCGGCCTTAGTTGCCGAATAATTCGTCTGGCCGGCATTCCCCATGGATCCGACAATGGAGCTGATATTGACGATGCGGCCCCACCGCGCTTTCAGCATTCCCCGCAGACATGCCTTACTCAACCGGTAGACCGCGCTCAAATTGGTGTTGATGACATCGAACCACTCCTCGTCAGACATGCGCATCAAAAGATTATCTTTGGTAATGCCCGCATTGTTGATCAACAGGGTTATAGGTCCAAACTTTTCCGCAATAGTCTCGACGCCTGTATTCACGGAGTTCGCATCGGTCACATCCAAGACCAATCCCGCCCCCTGAATGCCCGCCTCTTGCAAACGCTGTTCTATTTGCGCAGCACCCGCGGCTGAAGTCGCGGTGCCGATTACGATAATTCCGGTGCGGCCTAGTCTGTCCGCAATAGCCGCACCTATGCCACGGCTGGCGCCCGTTACCAGAGCTACTTTTTGGTCAGCCACTGTATCGTCCTCAAATAATTTTATTGATGATTTTGTAAAAGCTGTGTCAATGCATCGCGAGTATCTGTGGAACTTACATGCAGTTCCCGATTGATCCGTTTCACCAATCCCCCCAGCACTTTTCCCGGACCACACTCCACAGCGTGGTCAACTCCTGTCGCTGTCAGAGCATTGACGCAATCGACCCATGCCACAGGAGAATAAATTTGCTCGATCATGAGAGCTTTGATTTTTTCCGGGTCGCTTTCAGTCCGCGCATGCACATTGTGAACAACAGGTATGGCCGGGGAGCGAAACTGCGTCGCGGCTATGTGGGTTGCCAGCCTCTCGGCCGCAGGTTTCATCAGCGGCGTGTGGAAAGGTGCACTGACGGGCAGAGGAAGTGCACGCTTGGCTCCTGCCGCCTTACACAACTCGATGGCCCTCCCCACCGCGCCTGCATGGCCCGCGATCACCACTTGACCTGGCGAGTTGTAATTTACCGCTTGAACCACTTCGCTGCCGGCCGCTTCTCGACAAGATTTTTCGATGAGATCATCCGCGAGGCCAATAATGGCCGCCATAGCCCCCACACCCACCGGCACAGCGTCTTGCATATACCGGCCGCGCATTTGTACCAATTTGACCGCGGATGCGAAGTCTACCGCTTCTGCGCACACCAAGGCGGACCATTCGCCCAGACTATGTCCAGCAACGAGGCCCGGACGCAAACTTTTGTTGCCTGCGGCTAGACGCCAAATAGCTACGCTGCAGGCGAGCAATGCGGGCTGAGAATTCTCGGTCAAATTGAGCTCTTCCTGAGTGCCGTTTTGGATCAACTGCCAGAGGTCGTAGCCCAACACGTCGCTCGCCTCGGCAAAGGTAACAAGGACAGTCGGCCATTGTTTCGCGATATCCGCGAGCATGCCAATTTGTTGCGATCCCTGACCCGGGAAAATAAATGCCAAACGAGAGCTGGTCGTCATTACAAAACCCCAATTGGAACTCAAATTAACGGCTTATGGCCATGGAAATGGAATCGACTATTCGGTTTGCCACCTGTTCGTAGGCGACGGAAAGCGCCGCACTAAAACCAGCTTCGGAGGTTGCGCCATGCGTTTTTACGACGACACCGTTCAGACCGAGAAAAGATGCACCGTCGTAACGGGCTGGATTGTATCTTTTTGCCCAGACACTCAACGACGGCCGAACCAACCACCCGAGCAGGCGGCTCCAAGGACTCTGCTGAAATACTTGGCGCAGCGACAATTGCAGTAACTCGGCAACGCCTTCGCTGGTTTTCAGCAGGACGTTACCGGTAAACCCGTCGCATACCACCACATCTGCCTCGCCGCGGTAAATATCACCGCCCTCAATAAACCCGCCGAAATCAATGCTGTCCAACCGGCTGACCAGTTTCGCCGCCTGCTGTTGCAGCTCGCGTCCCTTCTGGGCCTCTGCTCCCACATTGAGCAGGGCGATGCGCGGTCGCTCCACTCCATTGAGCCGCGCGAGCGCCGCACCCATGAGTGCGAACTGGTGGAGGTTTTCTGCGGAACAATCCAGGTTGGCGCCGAGGTCCAGCACCCAACATACGCCAGTTGCCGTCGGCACCGCTTTGCAGATCGCGGGACGCTCTATCCCAGGCATGGTGCCGAGGAGATGGAGTCCAAATGCCATGAGTGCGCCGGTATTGCCAGCGCTGACGCAGGCATTCGCCTCCTCTGTGGCAACCAATTGAACGGCCATGGCCATAGATGACTGCCGCTTTTGGCGCAAAGCAGTACCTGGCCGGTCGGACATGGTGACCTGGTCATGAGCGGAAAGGATTGTTATCTGCTCCGGCCACTGAGGAACGAGGCTCTGGAGTTGATCTGGATCACCGATCATGGTGAGTCGAACGGAAGGGTGTTGGCGAAGAAAATTTAAGGCACCATAAACGCAAGGACGGGGACCTGTGTCCCCGCCCATGGCGTCAATGGCAATATGAATTGGCAGCGACAATAGGAACGCAATGCCTTATTCGTCTTCACCTTTAGTATCGATCACTTTGCGACCGCGGTAAAAACCGTCGGGCGTCATGTGATGGCGCAGGTGTTTCTCACCACTCGTGGCATCGACGGACAAAGTCTTGGGTGTCAGAGCATCGTGCGAACGACGCATGCCACGACGTGAACGGGTTTTTCTGTCTTGTTGGACTGCCATGGGCAATTTCTCCTGCAACTCATCGGGGTATTAACCCGAGTTATTTTTTGGGCGTTGCTTTCAGCTGCTCCAGCACCTGAAAGGGATTTTTCTTGTCTGCCTGCTCTATACCGGCTGCCTCCTGCGAAACGGCCAGAGGATTGCTGCAGGTTTCGTGATACACGACGTAGGGTAGATTCAGCAGAATCTCTTCTTCAATAATCGCGTACAGATCTGCCTCTTCCTCCTCCACGATCCAGGGATCGCTGGAGCCTGGAATCAAGCGGGACGCGGCTTCGTCTCGCACCACAACCAGATCGACATCGCAGGTCAGATCCACCGGCATAGGCTCGAGACATCGCTGACATTGCAAATGCACGGTGGCTAGCAGCTTACCCTTGACCACTTTTTCCCGATGGTCATCTATGGCAAAAGCAAGATCGGCCGAAACAGCGTTTACTTTGATCGCCACTTCCGCTAACCGGTGCATCTCTGCCGCGGGCACGGCCCCACGCAGGGCAACCCCCTGCTGGCCAAATCGGCGAGGATCTATAAAGCGCGGAAGTGTCTGTTTCGGGGTACCGTCTGACATAGGCGCGCAATAATATTGACTTGACTAGTGGCTGTCAAAGAAAACCTGCTAGATTCGCCGTTTTATCCGGCAATACCTTATGACCAAACCTTTTATCGTGCTTGCGTCCAGTTCGCCCTATCGCCGCGCACAGCTGCGCCAGTTGCAATTGGACTTTTCTTGCGAAACGCCCGCGATTGACGAAACCCCCTTATCCGGCGAGTCTCCCGCACGCCTCGCGTTGCGACTCGCTCGGTTAAAAGCGGAAGTCGTCCACACCAAGCTGAGCCGGGCAGAAATCGCCGCACCCGTGGACCTAGTGGTCATAGGGTCGGACCAAGTCGCCGACTTGCAGGGCAGAATTCTCGGAAAACCCTATACCCG
>DJFO01000254.1:0-6851 GCA_002432555.1 Marinagarivorans sp. UBA5870 | reverse complement strand
CAACTCACGTGCGCTTCCGCAAACTTTCCGCCGCCCAGATCAGCCGTTATATAGAGAAAGAAGCAGCGTTTGACTGTGCCGGCAGTTTCAAGTGCGAGGGCCTTGGTATTTCCCTGTTCGAAGAAATCTCCAGCCAGGATCCGTCGGCCTTGATCGGCATCCCGCTGATCAGCTTGACCCGCTTACTACTCAGGCACGGTATCGACCCGTTGGCGATGTGATGTCACCGCAAGCTGGGCACCACGTCCGACTTGAGCGCGAGCACCAGCCCTTTGCCGATCGACACGCCCAGATCGTCCAACAACATTTTGAAGGGGGACTCCTCGATGGTGTAGTCCCGCAGCTCCTCCTGTTGCACGAGTTCTCGAGCCACGTGGCGCACACTGCCAAGCCCATCGATCAATCCGAGCGCCAGCGCCTGTTCACCATTCCAAATCAGACCGCTGGTGATTTCTTCATTTATTGTCAAACGGTCGCCGCGACCGGTCTGAACCGCCTGAATGAATTGTTTGTGAGTATTCTCCAAAACGCCCTGCCAAAATTGTTTTTCGTCTTCTTTCACCGGCGAAAAAGGGTCGAGAAACGCTTTGTGTTCGCCCGCGGTGAAATGGCGACGTTCGACGCCGAGCTTATTTAAAGTGTCGACAAACCCGAATCCAGACGCTGTTACTCCGATGGAGCCTACGAGACTGGCCTTGTCCGCATAAATTTCATCGGCCGCAGCCGCCACGTAATATCCGCCGGATGCCCCTATATCAGCGATGACGGAATACAGTTTTTTCTCTGGATGCAGCGCCTTAAGCCGTCGCATTTCATCGAATATGTAGCCTGACTGCACGGGACTGCCACCGGGGCTGTTGATGGCAAGAATCACCGCTTTAGCGTGCTCATTGTCGAAGGCGCGCCGCAGGGCTTCGCCGATTTTCCCTGCGCTCGCGCTTTCCTCCGCAGCTATGACTCCCTCCAGTCGAATCACGGCGACATGAGGTTTCGCGTAGGGAACTCCGATATTGCCAGAGCGGGCGCCGACCACAAATACGGCAAGCAGGACAAAGAGGTACAGGAAAGTGAGAGATTTAAAAATGACACCCCAGCGGCGCGATCGCTTTTGCTCCCGAAAAGCTTCGAGCAGCAAACTCTCGATAAGCCGCCAGTCACGATTGGGATCGTCGGGATCAGTGAGATTTTTCTTAGACCAGTTCAACATGTGCTCTCCTTATTCAGGGATTCCTCGGTCGGCAATAACCCAGTGATTTCGCTAAAACGGTCTATGCAAAGCCGCGGCTCGTAAGGTCGTAAGCGCTCGATGGCGTGCGCGCCGTAGCTGACCGCGATCCTTGGCATCCCCGCCCGACGAGCCATCTCCATGTCGTATTCGGTGTCCCCCACCATCACCGCCGCTTCCGGCTGCCAGCGAAATTCTGTCAACAGCTCCCACAACATGCGGGGATCTGGTTTCGAACAAGTCTCATCGGCACACCGGCTGCCATGAAAAAAACCGGTTAGGCTGAGACCTGCCAGCACGCGGTCCAGCCCGCGCCGGCTCTTGCCAGTGGCGATGGTCAACCTGTATCCCTGGTCGCGCAACCGGTTGAGCGTTTCCTCCACGCCCTCGAACAGTGGCATAGGAGTTCGGTCGTCATGTAAGAAAATACGCGAGTAAGTATTGCGCAAAGCTTCTGCACCCGCCGGAGTTAAATCCGGGTAAAGCTGATAGACCGCTTCGGGCAAGCCGAGGCCAATAATATTGAGAACTTGCGCTTCGTCCAAACCCGCCAAACCGAGCTCCTTCGCGGCGAGCTGCATCGAACGCACGATCTTGCCGGTCGAATCGCACAAAGTGCCATCCCAGTCAAAGATGAATAGCATGGGGATCAATCTCGAGTTTTGGGTAATTGTAGTAAGAAATGGCGCAAGTCTGATGGCACTGCGGCCTCGATAAAAAGTGGCTCCCAGGCTTCCAGCTTGATCTCGAGGCTGATCGCGTGGAGGAACAGACGCCGACAACCCAGCTCCTTCAAGGTCTGGTTGAGCGGAGTATCACCGTATTTCTCATCGCCCACCAGCGGACAACCGCTATGTTGCGCGTGCACCCGAATCTGGTGCGTGCGGCCGGTGATCGGGGACGCCCGCAGCAGCGTCGCATCCCGATACGACTCCACGACTTGGAATCGAGTTAACGACGCTTTTCCCTCGGTGCTCACCCGCACGATTCGATCACCGCTCTGTTGCACAAACCGTTTGAGCGGCACACCCACCTCGGATAAGCCTTTGGGCCAGCGGCCTTGTGCGAGGGCGAGATAAGTCTTTTTGATCCCGCTGCGCTGGCGCAAGGCCTCCTGAAAAAGCTTTAACACGGAGCGCTTGCGGGCGATCATGACGCAACCCGAGGTTTCCTTGTCGAGGCGATGCACCAACTCAAGAAAGCCGTGGTGACCCGGCATCTGTCGCAGCGCCTCAATCAGCCCGAGATTGACCCCACTGCCGCCATGCACTGCCAGGCCGGCCGGTTTGTCGACGATCAGCAAACCATCCTTATCGTAGAGAACCGCCTCCTGCAGATGATTTATCAACGATCGACCCGGCGCGGGGGGTGGGACAATTTCGGCCATACGCAGCGGCGGAACTCGCACCAAATCACCCTGCACCAGGCGCCGCTCGGGTTTTGCCCGCCCCTTGTTTACGCGCACCTCTCCTTTGCGAATAACCCGATAAACGGCGGACTTCGGCACGCCCTTCAAGCGGGTGACGAGATAGTTGTCGAGTCGCTGACCTTCCTCGTCGGCGCTTACGGTGAAAACTTGGACTTGCTGCATAGGCGTTCGGACAAACGAAAAGTGCGATCTTAACAGCTCTGGGCNNGTCCTAAATCCACCTGCCCTGCCCTGCCTCGCCAGCCGCCTCATCCCTATCACCAAATTGAAACAACCCGAACGAGCTGCTATATTCGATCACTGTGAGAACCGTGGAGCTCCACTGTCCGCNNAAGCAAGTCCGGTGCCCATGAAGCAAGTCCGGTGCCCATGAAGCGACAGCGCCATGGATGACTTCGCCCTCACAATGCTTAGTCCATCAAGGGCTAAACAAAGAACGTCGCAGGCGCCCGGAAGGTAACCGGGCAAAACTTAAGATTGAAACAGCGCTTTAGAGGGCGCACTCGAAAAGAAAATCAAAAAAGAATAAGGAGATCCGCGCAGCACGGGAAGGAACAGTTCGGTTTAACGCGGCAGCCGCTCAGCGTAATTGGCCCCTTGCGATTCAAGATGCCAATCAGCAAGCAACTGATGATGACTTGCGATGCAGTGCCACTTGCCATGCAGAGCGGTTGTGATGCAGAGCGATTTGCGATCCAAGCCATTTGTGATCCGTTGCAGACAGTGAAACAGACCGACACTCGTACCCGGACACGTCTCCCAGAGCACTGCTAGTAGACTCAGAGTAGGCTCGAGACAAAGCTGCAAAGACCGGCGCTCCGCCAGGCTAAACCGGGCGAACCGTCATGCTAGTGGGATCTCCCCGCCCATTGAAGACCATAGTTTGAATAGACTGACGACAGAACAGATCCAACGCAATTCGGCCGGAGCCGCGGTATCTTACCCGCAGACGGATTTCCGGCCCAGAAGACAGCCGAACCGAGCAACTCTCGTTGCCTCGATACGTTCGGCTGCGCGCGTTGGGCGACCCACACCTGTAAATTTGGTCCGCTATCATCTTCCGAGCAATTCTGTTCCTGGTTTTCCCCAAGAGTGCGCATTCCGAAGGCTGATTTCTCAACCGAGATTCGCCAATGAAAAGAATGCTAATCAACGCTACGCAGCCCGAGGAAATTCGAGTTGCCATGGTCGACGGCCAGTGGCTGTACGACCTCGACATTGAAGACCGTCAGAGGGAGCAAAAGAAGGCCAACATCTATAAAGGTAAAATCACTCGCGTCGAAGCAAGCCTGGAGGCAGCCTTCGTCGAGTACGGCGCTGAGCGCCACGGTTTCCTTCCTCTAAAAGAAATCTCCCGCGATTATTTTCTCCGCCAGGATCAGGGTGACAGTAGCCGTGTCCGCATCAAGGACGTGGTTAAGGAAGGCATGGAAGTCCTGGTACAGGTAGAAAAAGAAGAGCGCGGAAACAAAGGCGCCGCCCTCACGACTTTTATCAGCCTTGCCGGCCGTTATCTCGTCTTGATGCCCAACAATCCCCGAGCCGGCGGTATATCACGCCGCATCGACGGTGACGATCGCACCGAACTGAAAGATGCCATGAGCCAACTTGAGGTTCCCAATGGAATGGGGGTGATTATCCGCACCGCAGGCGTTGGCCGCAGCGCGGAAGACCTGCAGTGGGACTTGAACAGCCTGCTGCAACTCTGGGATGCGATAAAAAAAGAATCGGACGTTGTTCGTGCACCCCATTTTCTCTGGCAGGAAGGCAATGTCATCATCCGCGCGATTCGCGATTACCTGCGGCCGGACATTGGCGAAGTCATCGTCGACAATCAGGATGCTTACAACGATTGCTGCGATTACATGCAGCGCGTGATGCCGCACAATAAAAACAAGGTGCGGTTCTACGACGAGCCAATTCCCCTCTTCAATCGGTTTCAAATCGAGGGTCAGATTGAAACGGCCTTCGAACGCGAGGTTAAGCTGCCTTCGGGTGGTGCTATCGTAATCGATGTCACCGAAGCCCTGGTGAGTATTGATATCAACTCGTCCCGAGCGACCAAAGGAGCGGATATCGAAGAGACCGCCCTCGCTACTAACCTGGAAGCCGCGGATGAGATCGCTCGCCAGATGCGCCTGCGGGACATCGGCGGTCTGATCGTCATAGATTTCATTGACATGCAGCCAGTCAAAAATCAGCGCGAAGTGGAAAATCGCATGCGCGACGCACTCAGCATGGACCGGGCGCGAGTACAAATCGGCCGTATCTCGCGGTTCGGCTTGCTGGAAATGTCCCGCCAACGTTTGCGCCCTTCACTAGAAGAGACCACTTCCAAAGTCTGCCCGCGTTGCGCCGGGCAGGGCACTATCCGCAGCACCAAATCCTTGGCACTTTCCATCCTGCGCCTGGTGGAGGAAGAAGCCAAAAAAGAGAGAAGCGCAGAAATTCGCGCTATTGTCCCCGTCACTGTGGGTACGTTTTTGCTCAATGAAAAACGCAATACGATATTGAGCATCGAACAGCGACATCAGGTACGGGTTGTCATCCTTCCCAATGCCGACATGGTGACACCGCATTACCAGGTGACGCGTCTGCGGGACGACGATATAGAAGAGCCCGAAGAGAGCTACAAGATCACCATCAACACGACGGAAGAAGAGCTGGAAGAAGCAGTAGAGGCTCGCGGCGCTGCAGTGCAGCTGCCGAAACCGTCTGTGCAGCACTCAACGCCGGCCATGCCGATGCAGGAACCGGCAGCTGCTCCAGCCGCAGAGCCGGCGTTGCCTCAGGCGCAGGAACCTGGCATTTTCGCTAAGTTGCTCAAGGCCATCGCCCAACTGTTTGCACCCGCCGTCACGGAGGAAGTGCCCGAGGAGAAGCGGTCTCACCAAAAACAACAGACCAACACGGATCACCGGCGCCATCACCGCCGTGATCGGCGCGACGCCAGAGACGCCCGTAATCGGGACAAGATCACAGACAATCTCACTCGTCGCGAAGAGCCAAAAGAGGGCGAAACCAAGGAGCAAAGGCCGGAACGCAGCCATTCGACCAAACCTGGCGAACGCGGCCGCGGCAGAAGAGGCAATCGCCGCCGCAGTGAATCCGGGGATCCTGCGCCGGCCGATAAGGCCGTCGAACCGCAGGAAAGAATTATCCCCGCGAGTGAAGAGACGAGCGAAATTGCTCCGCAAAAGCGGCCAGCCCACCGGCGCGGGCGCAACTCAGAGAGACAGCGTGGTCCTCGTTTGGACGTTGAACAACCTCTAGAGGCGTTATCCGAAACTGCTTCGGACGGCGGCCCAGAGGAGCTACCGAACCAAGACACGCGTCAGGCTCGAGACGAGAGACCCGCCCGAGACGAGAGGCCTGCCCGAGATGAAAGACCTGCCCGTGAAGAGAGAACGCTACGGGGGGAGAGACCAGCACGAGACGACAGATCCGCGCGGGAATCTCGCTCGGCTCGATCGTTGGATGATCGGTCGCGAGATCTTCCCGACCAGGTAGAAGTTACGGTTGTACCCGATACCGTGCTACTGGAAGACAAACCAGGGTTCGCACCACAACCGGTTGCAGAAGCACAGGCCGAGTCTTCACCGGAGACCCCCGTCGTGGTGGTTGAAAGCGTGGTAGTGGATGCCCCAACCTTAACTGCCGGCAGCGTCGCCCTGCCACCTGCGGCAGGCGAGGTAAAAAACTACACGCGAGCGAGCAACGATCCGCGCGCAAATCCAAAGCCGGTCACGCATACCGAGGTCGCCAGCGTCGCTTACACGGTGACGAGGACGCGTCCCCTCGACACCTCCCTTCCAGTCAGCATCGAACGCAATCCGCGACCGCTCGAGCGACCCGCAAACGATCCGCGGGTACTCGGAACTCGCTGAGTTCTCGCGGCGACCCCACTGGGTCGCCGCGAGACATGGTCTAGGCATGCGAGGATGCTGCTGAAATTTTCATGAAATCAAGGAAGAGGACTTGTCCGAGGCGCAAACCTAGGTATAATTGCGCCTCTTCTGGTGGGGTGGCTGAGTGGTCGATAGCGGCGGTCTTGAAAACCGTTGAACCGCGAGGTTCCTAGGGTTCGAATCCCTACCCCACCGCCATCTTTCCTGCGAAAGAGCGCGGTATGATCTACAGCCTGCTCATTCAAACTTCCCCCGACAATCTCAGCATCATCACCAGCGCGCTGGAATT
>DJFO01000027.1:742-3056 GCA_002432555.1 Marinagarivorans sp. UBA5870 | reverse complement strand
GGACAAGGCAGTAATTTCGGGTTTGCATCGTCGCGCGGCGCTGTATGGTTCTACCTTTGCGTTTTTATATCTGGGGATGCAACAGGAAACCGAGTATAAAAATTTGCCAGTGGATGATCCCAATCGTCATGCCATGGCATTGGAAATATTGGCGACTTATAACCTTGCGGCTTTACGTGGTGACAGGATGCCAAATATTGCGCGAAGCAATCATTTTGTTGAGCAAAANNATCCAAGCACCGTTACGCGCTGGCGCTGGATGAATTTGACAACAGCGTCCCCGATTCCGTTAACCAATATTTCAATGAGGTGGAAGCTATCCAGCAAAAGATTAAAGATAATGCGCGCAAATAGGGACAATAAATTGCGCGCGTTATCGGGAGGGATTAGCGGCCAAATTTTTGCCGCAATGCAGCCTCAATCGGTGGTGTGACAAATTTGCTGACATCGCCACCCAGCATGGCAATTTCGCGCACGATGGATGAAGAAATAAATGAGAGGTGCTCGGCGGGTGTAAGGAAAATACTTTCCATATCTGGCGCCAGCGAGCGGTTCATGTTGGCCAACTGGAATTCGTATTCAAAATCCGAGACCGCGCGCAACCCACGCACTACTGCGGACGCGCCTTTTTCCCGTACGAGCTGAACCAGCAGGCAATCGAAACCGCACACCTCTACATTATTCAGGTCCCCCAGTACGTCGCGGCACAACTGCACCCGCTCCTCCAAGCTAAATAGCGGCTTTTTTTTCGGGCTCGCCGCTACCGCCACCACCACAGAGTCGAATAAAAAACTTGCCCTATGGACCAGGTCGACGTGCCCGTTAGTGATAGGGTCAAAGGTCCCGGGATAAACCACTTTCTTGCTGCTGCCGGATGACATAGGCGCTCCATGGGCGGTAGTTGAGGCAAGCTGAAAAGCGTATCTTACATGCATTAACCGAAGTTTGTCTCATGACGGTAAAGACTGTAACACACGTGCCCGGCGCGTTTTTGGCGATGTAATTGCCAGGGCGGCTCCAGTGCGAGAGCAGCGGCGGCCGGCGTTTCGATGTACACCAGCGCCCGATCCGCCAGCCAGCCGCGCGCAAGCAAAGTCAGCGCCGGCTGCCAGAACTCAGCGGAAAACGGCGGGTCGAGAAAAACGATCCCGCAGGGTTCCGGCTCCTGCGTCTTGAGAAATTCTAGAGCGTCGCCGTGATAGATGCGCGCGCCCTGTGCGTCGAGACGCACGGCGTTGGCTTGCAGTTGCCGCGCGGCCAGCGGATGGCGTTCCACCAAGGTGCAGCCGCTGGCGCCGCGGGACAAGGCCTCGAAACCGAGTATGCCGGAACCGGCGAAAAGGTCGAGGCAGCGTGTCCCCGGCAGTTCGGGCATCAGCCAGTTGAACAAGGTTTCGCGAATCCGGTCGCCGGTCGGACGCAGATCCGCTACCGCGGGAAAGCTCAGGGTGCGGCTGCGCCAGCGCCCGCCGATGATGCGCAATTTATGTGCGCCGGCGGGGTGGGCCGGCGGTTTTTTCGGACCGGAGCGCAAGGTTTTCTCTTAATTTTCCGAGGACAAGTGTTAGGATTAACCGTTTTTGGTCGACGTGTGCAGAAGTATGTTTTTTCCCAAACGCAACAATCCGAAAGACAAGGCGGAGAATCCTGCGGCACAGGCCGAGGCCGAGGCTGCGGCTGCGGCTGCGGCTGCGGCGCAATCTAACGCAGAGCCTGCGCCATTACAATCGCCGCCCGCTCCCGTTACAGATCAGTGGCTCGAATCAGTGCTGCAACCCGTCGCAAATGCGCCGGCGGCGGACGCCTGGCTGGAATCGGTCCTGCAGCCGCTCGAGAATAATCCGCCGACTCCCGTCCCGGCGGAGGACGCCTGGCTCGAAGACGCCTTAAAGGTAGGAGAGGATTTGCTCGCGGCGCGCGAACGTGCCGCCCTCGAGGAAGCGAACAGAGCTACTTTTTTTACCCGTATGAAGCGCGGCCTCGCCCGCACCAGCACCCAGTTTGGCGAGGGCCTGGGCAATCTGCTGCTCGGTAAAAAAGCCATAGATGACGAATTGCTCGAAGAAATCGAAACTCAGCTGCTGCTCGCCGATGTCGGCGTCGAGGCCACCGGCCGTTTGATCGATACTCTGACCGCCAAGGTGGCGCGCAATCAGCTCGCCGATTCCGAAGCGCTTTATCTCGCTTTGCAAAGCGAACTGCACTCGCTCCTTCAACCCGTCGAGCAGCCGCTGCAGATCGACAGCGTGCACCGTCCATATGTGATCCTGGTCGTCGGTGTGAACGGCGTCGGCAAAACCACCACCATCGGCAA
>DJFO01000027.1:0-733 GCA_002432555.1 Marinagarivorans sp. UBA5870 | reverse complement strand
GTTGCAGGTCTGGGGTGAGCGCAACAAAGTGCCCGTTATTGCGCAGCACACGGGAGCGGACAGCGCCTCGGTTATCTATGACGCTATAGCCGCTGCCACCGCGCGCGGCATAGACGTGGTGATTGCCGATACCGCCGGGCGTCTGCACAACAAGAGCCATCTTATGGATGAACTCACCAAGGTGCGGCGGGTGATGGGCAAATTGGACGCGAGCGCGCCCCACGAGGTGTTGCTGGTATTGGACGCCGGCACCGGGCAAAACGCCGTGAGCCAGGCCGATATCTTCCGCGAGAGCGCGGGCGTCACCGGTATCGCTCTCACTAAGCTGGATGGCACGGCCAAAGGGGGCGTCATTTTTGCGCTTACGGAAAAACATGGCCTTCCGATTCGTTTTGTCGGCGTTGGCGAAGGCATCGACGATCTGCAGCCGTTTGCCGCCAAACCCTTTGTTGACGCCCTGTTTAGTCGAGTAGAAACGACTTCGGCATGATCGAATTCCAAAACGTCAGCAAACGTTACTCCAATGGCTACGAGGCCCTGGCCGGCGTCACCCTGCATGTGGACCCCGGCGAAATGGTGTTCCTCACCGGCCATTCGGGGGCCGGCAAAAGCACCCTGATGAAGTTGATCATGTTGATCGAACGCCCTTCTCAGGGACAGGTCGTGATTGCCGGGCGCAACCTCAACCGCCTGCGTCCCAGCCAGGTGCCCTATCATCGGCGCCAGGTGGGAG
>DJFO01000111.1 GCA_002432555.1 Marinagarivorans sp. UBA5870 | reverse complement strand
GAGCTGAAACCGATGGTGGCGATCAGGGCGAGAAGGGCGGCTACTTGTTTCATGGTGTAACTCCAGAGCTTTGAGAATTCGGGGGTGAGTAAGTGTCGTTGAATCTAAGTTGCAGGTGATATTGCAGCCGGCGTGCCAGATTCTATTTCACCGGCTTCACCTCGGGAAAAAGCATTTAGTTTCAAATGCTTACTGATCGGAGGTCCGTGGATGATGCTGCCGGCCAGCGTTTTCCGGGATATGTAAAAGCCGTGGCAATTCGCAAACTGCAACGGTCGCAGCCTTGCATTTTGCAATTTGCAAAATGCCGCGAGGCGCGAGCGTCGATCAGAAAGAAAAGATTTTTGCCTTAATGGATCACTTCGATATGCCGAGTTGGTTGCGCGGACGCAGTGACAATTGCTGTACCTCCGCGCAGGCGGGCTGGCTTAGGCGTGGTCCCCGTTCGGCCCTCAGGGGGCAGCTCCCCGTCGAGCGCCATCCCTAGGGTGTCAGCACTTTTGCGCCCGCTGCCATCCCTAGGGAGTCAGCACTTTTGCGGCTGTTCCTTATTGGCGAAGGAAAGATTGAATCGGGATATTTTTCCTTCGAATTTCCTGCACAATCATTTCGGCAAACACCTTCGCACCTAATTCGTTGGAATGCGTTCGATCGTTACCGACGAAATAGGTCTGAGTGGAAGACTGACCTTGTTGCAGTGCCCAAACACTCGACAGTTGCATCAGGTCAATAAGCGGCACACTCTCGGACACGGACAGCTCATTCAGTACATTGCGGACGTTGAGGTCGCCGTAAATATGCTGCCGGTTTAGCGCTTCATTTGTATTGCGGACCATTGGGGTAATAAGCAATGGATGCGCACCTTTCGTTCGAATCGCGGTGATCATCGCCCTTATCCGCGAACCATAGGTCGCTGCAGGCGTGGCTTTGTCATTGTGGCCGAGCTGAATGAAAACCCAATCAGCCGCTTTAAGTGGAGTGTAAATACGATTCCATAGAGTGCCGCCGTCCGGTCTAAACGCCGCGGTGCTTTCACCCGAATCCGCGTAATTCGCGACAGAAATGCCGCTATTGAAAAATGCGGGAATATATTGTCCCCAACCAGCAAACCGAGACTGCGCCGGTAAATTCAGTTGGGGTTCCTGATCGGCAACGGTCGAGTCGCCGGCAATATACAAAACGACCGGGCTCGGAGCAGGTTTGACGGTGAGCGCTTGGAGGGCTTCAGTACCCTTTGCGAAACGCAGATTTAGGCCGGGCTGTCCTCGGTCAACGTCCTGGATAGGTTGTCCTTCCGGATCTCGCACATTCACGGTGAATGCTACGCATCGTGTCGAACCATCGCCTTCAGCGCTGTGGAACATCTGACGGCGCGATTCGGCGTAAACTTCAATTTCACCGTCGTAAGCGCTATCAAAAGCCATGGCGACTTCAAAATGGCCGGAATTTCTCCCCAGGGAACAGACCGCGGGATTACCAGTACAGGACATCAGCGCCGCTATGTCNNGGGACAAACGCCTTCTTGTATATCTGCCGCAGCGACATGCAACCAATCGATATTGGGCAAACCATCGGCGGTAGATGCCTGCAGTTGAATCAGGTTGTTGCCAGGCGCCAGTGGCACTGAGCGCGTCTCGAGTTCCCAAAGGGTCCAGTCGGTTGTAGGTGCAAAAGTCAGCGAAGCGACAACCGTTCCATTCACCGTGAGCGACGCAGTGCGTGCTACAGCGCCGCCATTCGCAAACCGCCACTGCAGCGGCACAGTCCTGCGGTCGGGTGAATCAATCGCCCAGCTCACGCCCGCCCCTATTCTGTTTTCANNCGTTAAAGTAGCTTTCACCGTTACCGGATTCAGCTACGCCGTCGCCACGGCAAAATCCGCTGCTGGTTTCGTCAATCGTCAGTCCACCGCTGGATGAACTAGAACTGCTGGAACTGGAGCTTGAACTGCTGGAGCTGGAGCTTAGCTTGAACTGCTGGAATTAGACGACGAGCTACTTGAACTTGTGGTGCTTGAGCTCGAGGAATTGGATGAACTATTACTGCCGGGATCTGTGTTTCCTCCACAACCGGCCAGCAATAAGGTAACGAGTAGGCTGATCGTTAAAAATTTGATTAGCCGCATGTGCTACCCATAAATTTTTTTGATTATTGTAAAAGGTCGAAGCGTGTGTCCCAGCCTGAAGGGACACACGCTTCGAGTGCGTCACTTGACCATTACCGCTGCAGCTGACTAATCGATAATCCGGCTTCGGCCATACCGGCCGCCACCATTCTGCTCATGATTCTTGCCCCGTTTTCTTGAAAATGGGTACCGTCAACTGAACCATCGTTGCGTCTTAGGAAGAAGTTTTCCGGCACCGGCGCGGGGCAAATGTTCATGAGATGATTGACCACTCGCGCATTCAAATCCACTAAAGGTATTCGGTTTGCGGCGGCCAGTTCGCGCATGGCTTGGGCATGGGCGGCGGTGCCGTTGCTGCCAGTGCAATAGGCCGAATTGCGTGGTGGAGGGGTGACAAAAACCAGTTGTACGCCGCGCATTTTCGCCCCGTCCACGTATCTCTGCAGCCACATTTTGTAGTCGGTCTGAGGTGCCAGGTAGTATGGAATGGTCTGGCCATTGATTGTGTAAGTCGCGGTGCGGTGGCCATCGTTAGTGCCGAATTGCACCAATAAATAATCCCCCGCGCGGATGTCGTTCCAGATCGCGTTTAACCGGCCTTCGTCGATAAAGCGGCGGGCCGTGCGTCCGCCTATTGCGCGGTTATCGATTGTGACCTGAGACGTGTACTGCTCACGCAACATCTGTCCCCATCCGGCCTGGTCAGTCGGGCTACTGGTGTCGGTATAGGTCGATACCGTTGAGTCTCCAGCGATAAAGACTTTTATCGGGCTTGCAGCGGTTTTGACTTCAATTGTTTTGTAGACGACCGATTGTTCGCCGGCGTTATCTGTAATGGTCAGTATCACGGTTTTGGGACCGGCTGAGGTAAAACGGTGACTCACTGTTTTACCAACCGCGGCGCTACCGTCGCCGAAATTCCAATCGAAGGCTTTTATCAGGTCGCCGCCTTTTGTAAAGGGTTCCGCAATAAACTCAACAGCGGTGCCAGTGACCGGCTGGCCGGCAGAAGTGTTGATGCGCGCGGTTGCGCAGTTGCCCATGCGAAGGTCTCGTCCGTCAATGGTGATGGAATCGATATTGGCGAGACCTACGGCTTGAGTCGCCGTCAGGGCGAGCGTGTTGTATCCGGTAGCGAGTTCTACCTCGACCGCAATGGACTCCCAGCCGGTCCAAGCGCTCGTGGGAGTGAATTCAAGACTGTGGCTGGACTTGCCGTTGACACTCAGCACACCAGGACGGGCCGTAGTGGCGCCATTGGCATAACGCACGCTGACCTTCTGCGGACTCGCCTGTGGCGCGTACACATGCCATACGAGGCCAAGTCCGGTCGCGTTGGTTGTGTTGGCGTAGCCAGCGCCCACAAAGCCGGCATGATCGGATTCGATAGCCCCTTCCAGCAGGCACAAACTCGCATCGGATTCTTGCACGGTCAACGAGGTCGCGCTCATACCCGAAGAGGAAGAGCTACTGCTGCTCGACGAGCTGCTGCTGGAGGAACTGCTCGAGGAGCTGCTGCTCGATGAACTGCTTGATGAGCTGCTCGAGGAGCTGCTACTGCTGGAGGAGCTACTGCTGGAGGAGCTACTGCTGGAGGAAGATGAGCTTGAAGAGCTGCCAGAGGAAGACCCTGGGCCGCCGCAGCTGCACAGCAACAAAATTGCCGCACTTACGAAAGCGGCTCTCGCGCCTTTCGAAGCGGAGTACGTACTCAAAGTAGACGACAACCGGGATTGCGCTGAATAAATCGCCATAAATCATTCCGCCTTTAAATAGTCAGCCAGGGGGATCGCCTGCGCACGCAGGGCGTTCACTATAACGCCGCCGATTTGGCGAGCGCCGGGTGTATCAAAATGCGTATGGTCGTCGCAAAAGAACGTGCCCACCGGCCCCCTTGTTGCTGCCGATACATCTCCACCGGCCACCGGACAAAACGCCAGCTGGTTGTAAAGGTCCGTGCCGGATTTGTGTAAGTCGATGACCGGAACGTTGAGCTGATCGCCGACCGCAAAAGTGTCCGTTAGGAAACCGCGGCTGGATACCGCCGTACTGCCGCTGCATCGGATGGCAGGCGCAGGCGTGAGAAAAATCGGCTGTACGCCACGCTTCTTCGCCTCGTTGGCCATGTAGGCATATTCCTTTCGCAGCGCCGCGCCGCCGACGTGGCGCGGACAGGTGGGGGAACCGTCATTGATACCGAATTGAATAAACAAATAATCACCCGCGCGCATTTGTTCGAGCATGGTTACCCACCGCGCCTGCAGTACCGGAGAGCCATCCGCGTTGGTGCGGATACGGCATTCTCCGTCAGTTCCCATTTGATCCAGTACGTCGTACAGCCAAGTGCGGACGCTGCGTCCACCGACTGCAGAATTTTTGATTGTGACTTTGTCATTGAAGTATTCGCCGAAGGTTTTTCCCCATCCGACGGGGCAAGGGGTAGGACCGTTCGCAACCGTGGAATCACCGGCAAGCCAGACCGTGACCGGCGGCAAACTCGGACACATTGCCGCGGTAGCCGCCGCGGGTCCATGGAGCTTTAGCGAATCTATGTTAGTCAAACCTTCCGCTGCGGTGGCCGCGAGCGTGATGGTGTGGTCGCCCCGCGCCAAAGTGACCGTGACGGATTCCTCTTGCCACTGCGTCCAGCTGCCGGACGGCATGAAGTTTAGGCTTCGGCTTTGCTGCCCAACGGCAAAAACGGCGGGGCGCGCTGCAGTACCACCATTCGCGTAGCGTATGGCTACTTGGTAGGTGCCAGCGCTGGCGACTGAGATAGCCCAAGTGAGTTTTGCCCCTGCGGCATTGATGGCATTTGCATAACCAGCACCACCAAATCCGGTGTGGGTAGTTTCAATAACGCCATTGAATGCGCAGAAAGCCCGATCGCTTTCCTCAATCACCGTGGAAACCAAGAGACTGCCTGACGACGAGGACGAACTGCTCGACGACGATGAGCTTGAGGATGACGAGCTCGATGAAGAACTGGATGACGAGCTAGAAGAAGAACTCGATGACGAACTCGAAGACGAACTAGAAGTGGAGCTCGATGAAGAACTGGAAGATGACGAGCTAGAAGAACTCGATGATGAACTTGATGAACTAGCGGGTCCTCCGCAAGAAACCACCCCAAACAGCAAAACGAGCAGAAATGCCAAATTCCAGATCATAAAATTGTCCAGCTTTTTAATTTTTGTTGGCGACTGACGGTCGACCGCCCGACCGCTGTAGCCTCTGTTAATCGGCACGGCACCAGGACTGGTTATTCCGTATCGCTTTGGCGCGAAGAGTAACGTCAAAAATGTGTTACAAATGAGAGAAATCTCTCAAATTCATCGGGGTCAGGTCGTCCGAGGAGGAGATCTGTTTCGAATCGTGTAACCGGTCACATTGGCGCAGATGAAGTTGGATAGTCTCATTTTGCGCTTAAGATGAGTTCCCAAAAGCTCGTGCAAAGTGGTAGTTGTGCTACCGTTGATTTTTCTTTTAGTGACGTTCTGGAGAAGGGTTCTGCAAAAAGGATGCGGGTGCCCCAATCGCTTGTTATCCATAGATTNNGGCCCGATTTGCTTTCCGGTAGGGGAGCCTAGATGACACCCATCGGGCGGCGGCCGAGCGCGCCGCCCGATGGGTTACCGTTTCGTTATATCCCCGCGAGCGGTGGTGCTGCGGGATCGCCGTAAGTGCTCAAGTTGAAATCGAAGCGATTGAGGATTGCGCCGTGCAGGGCTGCGGTTCTCGCACCGTTGGAGTTGATAACGCGGCCCGGCACAAATCCGCCAGCCCGCCCGGCAAGCAGCGTGGGCATGTCGCGGCGCCCGTGGGAGTCGCCGTTGCCGTTTTCCGAACAATAAAGGGCCAAGGTTTCATCGTAAAGGCTGCCTGTCGGCGTCAGCGTTTTGCGCAGCGCGTCCACAAGGTAGGCAAAACGTCGCACCTTGAAGCGGGACGTAAGCACCACTCGGTCATCGGCGATGCGCGCCGCCACAGCGCGTGGCAGGGCATCCAAATCTTTCGCCCGATCGTTGTCGTCCAGCTTATGGGAAATAAAATGGTCGCTGAAGTTGCCGACGCCGATGGTACCTGCCTCGTCGCGACGGCCGTCGCCGAGAATATAGCCGGCGTAATTAACCCCCCAGCTGTTACTGTATTGCACAGTCGCCACATTGGTTAAATCACAAGCCATTGCCAGTACACCAATGTCGATAAAAAATTTCGATTTATCGTGAAAATCCCGGCCGGTCCCGGTGAGGTTGACGGCTTGGCATGAGGCCGTGCTGTTGAGCTGTTCCTCCAGGGTGCGCACGCTATTAAAAAATTCATCTACCCGCTGTTTGTCCGCCGCACCCAGTCTGGCCTTCAGCCGTACACAATCCTCTTTAATAAAATCCAATACGCTCGCTTTGCGCTCGTTAATGGCATATTCCGCCGCGGTATTTTGCTGCGCGCCGAACAGTTTATTAAACAAACGCGTGGGATCGCGCTCTGTATCCGCGGGTTTGCCTCGGCCCTCCCAGGAAACAAACCCTTGTGACAAGGCGGTATCCGTGGAGGCGGACATGGCGAGGTAGGGATAGGTGCTGCGAAATTTTTCCGCGATTTTGATATCAAGGCTGGCTGCCACCGGTGTGGATGCGTCGTCGGTGCTGTCACGCTTGAACGCCTGCAGGGCCATGGACGGGGTGTGAATGTTGGTGTTGAGCCCCTCGTGATTGATGCCGTTTACTACCGTAATGTAGTCGTAGAGCGCGGGACTCGCAGGCCAAATACCTTCTGCACCAAATCCGGCGAGGTCCTGCAGGCAGGGTGATAAGGTTTGTGCGGTTAATTTCCCGGTGGCCGGCTGCCAGCGGCTGGGGTCGGTGCCATTCGGGTAAAAAAAGCCGAAAAATCGTTTGGGAGTTGCCTGCGCGGACACGGACCGGGGCAGCATTATTTCCAACATCGGCAGCGCGAGAGTAACTCCCGCACCGCGCAGCAAGGTTCGGCGGGAAAGCGGCTGTGATTTAATTTTCATGATTTTCTCCGGCATTTCTTTCTGTTTGCACTGGCATCGATCGTTGCGGAATCATTGGGTGGGCCCCAGGACTTTGATTTCCCGGATGGCGATCCACTCGGCAATATTCGGGTCGGCGCTGGTGATGTTGGCCCCGGTGACGTTGATCCGGACATACCGCGCCGCTGTGGGTGCAAAAAGATCCGTTAAAACATTACCTCTCTGGTTATTGTTGCTACGGTCGACTAGGCGAATATAATTCGTGCCGTTCTGCGAGACTTCGATGTTGTATCGGTAGGGCCTTTCCTGATAAGGGTATACCTCGATTTGCACGATATTGCGAACCTGGCCCAGGTCGATGGTCGCGCTTTGGGGATAGAACTGCGCGCCCCAACGTGAGCTGCCGGTCAGATCGTTGTCGGTGATCCGGCTTCCGGGGTTGCCGTCCTGCGCGGCCGTTGTTGTCACCGGCTTGCCCTGAGCAAAGTTTATGAAGGAAACCACCGGCTCAACCTCGTCGTTTGGCTCCGGGGCCAAACGCGTGCGGAAAGTAGGATCTTCAACAAGCGAAAGCAGCAGGGATGCAAACTGATGACCCGAGTCGCGGAAATCGGTGCTGGCTTTGTGCACCGCGCATGCGTCCTGATCGACGGCGACGTGATTGCGCGTATAGAGGAACAGCCGGCCGGCGAGGCACTCACTCACCTCGGGCATTTGCGCAAGCTCGCGGGCAATATCCTGAATGGTGCGCACGCCGGAATTCTCTGTATCCGGAAAGCCGGGAAGAATTGGGTAATCGCCGAGGGTTATGCTGTGATCAAAACGCCCCGCCCGGTCAAACGGGGCAAACGCCAATCCTATAGGGTCGATTTGCGAGTGGCAGCGCTCACACGCCGGATCGCGGTTGCGCTCGGTGAGAATTTCCATAGGCGTGTAACCGGCGAATTTTCCGGCGATAATATCCGCCACGCCGCTGGGTAACTGGAGTTCCTTGCATAAAAACGTGCTGCGCAGCCAATTTCCGCGTTTGGCAATCAAATCGCCATCGCCTTTGGAAAACATATTGGCAGCGTGCGTGAGAATGCCGGTATTCGCCCGCGGATCGCCAGAGGGGAGCGCGGCCGCCTCGCTGTCGGACGCGGGGCGTGGCAGCCCGTAATAATTGGCGAGGCCCGGCGTCAGATAGGAGCGGTTTTCTGTAAATACCTGCATAAAATCCTTGTTCTGCCACACGTATTCGCCCAACAGTTTGTTGGTCTCGCCCTGCATATCGGCGATGATTCCCTCGTACCAACCCTGAGGTTTTTCGACCGGCGCCTCGAGTAGGTTGGTGGCGAGCCATTGCTCAAAAAAACGCTCCATGTTCGCCCGCGCACGACCGTCGCTTAACATTTGCTCGGCTACCGCACGCAAACCTTCTGCGCTCCGCAGTTCGCCGTTCGCTGCTTTGTCTAATAAATCCGCGCTCGGACCGCGGCCCCAAAGGGCAAACGCCAAACGCGAAACCAGTTCATAGTCGTCCAGGGTGGACAGTCCTTCGGCGGTATTGCCAACCTCTACTCGATAAATAAAATTGGGGGAGGTTAAAAATATCTGCAGGGCCAGCGCAAACTGGTCCTGAGTGGACGCTGCCTGACTGACGACATACTGGCGGATACGGCCGACCTCCTCTGTGGTAAGGGGGCGACGGAAGGCCAGTCGGCCGAAACGTGGAATAAAATTATCCAGGCAGCCGGCGCTGGCGGGTTCGCACCCCAGCACACGCAAACGACGCTCCGCAGAGGCAAGCAGTGCGTCCGCTTGTTCCGCCGCGACTGTGAGATACCCATTCAGATGGCTGACCTGCACGCTCTGCACACTGGCAATGGTTTTGAAGTTGTAAACCGAAGCATCGTCTGGGATTGCCGCAACGCTCGGCGCATTTGGCAATTGCAGCAGGTCTTGCAAGCTGTTGGCGTATTCCAGGCGCGACAGA
>DJFO01000164.1:4508-9135 GCA_002432555.1 Marinagarivorans sp. UBA5870 | reverse complement strand
GCCGTGGACCAGGGCGTAATTGAAACAGATATTCGCCAGCCCACCCGCCACGAAGATCGCCAGCAGGGCTGCGCGCCGCGCGGAAAACAAGCGGCGGCTGCGCCAGGCCCAGGGCACCACCAACAACGCCATGGCGCCATAGCTGAGAAAAATCAGCAGGGACCAGTGCACGCCCTGAGCCGACAACGCCTTGAGCGGCAGCCAGCTCAGCCCCCAGAGCGTGGACGACAACAATAAAACAATCGTCGGCAGGCGCATGGACAAAGGTTTACAACGCAAAGATTTCCCGGAAAAACGCCTGCATGCGCCGCCAGGAATCCTGATCGGCGGCGGCGTCATATTTCAGGGGCAGGCCGTAGGCCTCGCCTATGGCGTCCGCCTCGGAATTGGTAAAAGCGTGCACTGCGCCGGGGTAATCAATAAATTCGTATTTCAGCTGCGCCGCGTCCATTTCCGCTTTGAACGTGTCTTTCGCGGCGGCGGAGACAAACGGATCGGCCGCGCCATTCAAGACCAAAAACCGCGCTTTAACCGCCTCCCGATTAATGGGGGCGAGGCCCTCGAGCGCGCCGTGAAAGCTGACCACTCCGGCGAGGTCAGCACCGGAGCGCGCCATACTGAGAGACACGGCGCCGCCAAAACAATAACCAATGGCGGCAATTTTTGAAGAACTCACCGCCGGATGATTTTTCAACATTTCCAGCGCCTTGTTGAAACGCGCCTGGGCGACCTCGGCGTTGTTCACGACTTCCATCATGAACGCGTTGGCTTCCTTCGGATGACTGGTGACCTTGCCGTCGCCGTACATATCGAGGGCAAAGGCCACGTAACCGAGCTCCGCCAACATGGTCGCGCGACGTCGGGCGTAGTCCGTGTGGCCCCACCATTCGTGCACCACCAGCACGCCGGGTGCGCGCTCCGCGTTGCGGGGAAACGCAAAAAAGCCTTTGAGCGAGGTATCGCCCACGGTGTAAACGACTTCCTCAGTGGCGACCTGAGGCTGCGCTCCCTCGGGCGCGACTTGAGGCTGGGCTCCCTCGATAGCGACTTGAGGCTGGGCCTCCACCTGACTCTTCAAATTGCGCAGGCCGGTTTCGTAATAATCGCCGAGCATATCCTCGATCATGAGGCCAAAATACCGGGCGACCGGATTCGCCCCGAAGTCCATGCGAAAACGCCAGGCGATATGCGTGCCGGCCGCCTGCGGCGCCAGTTCGAACTCCGCTTCACCGGCGCTTTCGCCGTCGAAGATCAGCGCGGTCACAACGCGCTTGCCCTGCTCCGACATAATGATTTTCTGCTCACCGCTGCCTACCTCCGGGACATCGCTGGACCAGCTCATGCTGGCGCCCACGCCGGTCTCCGGACCGGAAAATTCCACGCGCATATTTGGATCCAAATCCGCCCAGGGTGACCAGGCGTGGAATTTTTCCAGATCGTTCACATATTCAAAAACCGTCGCGGGGTCGGCCGCGATGGTGGTCGAGCGCTCCACCGCCACTTTCTGCGGCAGCAGGAAGCCGATGCCGATGAACAACCCCAGTAATACTGCTAATGTTATGACTATCGTTTTTAGAATTCTCATTTATTATCCCCCGTCGCTACAAAGACTTGTCCCGAGCGGCGCCTAGAGGCGGCCGATCGGCACATCATTCTACTTGGAAAAATTTCAAAAAGGACGAGGGAAAATGCTGCGCGCGTAACACTGCGGTTAAACCTGCGCGAGTTTCGGCCGCGCGAAAAAGTTTTCGATCGCCTCGCGCTCCCACATGGCGTCCTGGTAACCAAGCTCCATCAACTCGGTGCAGTAACCGTGGGAAAACAGCAGATAGCTCGCGACGGCAGCCCCGCCCCCGCGGGCGGTTGCGCCTGTGTTGCGGAGAAAAAAACGCAGGCCGGGTGGCAGATCGCGCACCCGCCGGCCGGCAATTTTGTCCAGCGGTTTGGAAGGGGAAATGACGAGGGTTTCCACCTCGCGCAAATGGTCGGTGCGCTCGCAGCGATCCTTGTCGATCAGGGCGAGCAGCGCGTTCACCCTTTCGACGTGCTCGAGATCGCCCTCGAGCGCGTCGATGAAGGCGCTGTTGAACATTTGCCCGATGATCTGGGCCATGGACGGTGAATGCCGCGGTGGTGCTTTGGTTTTACCCCACTGCGCGGGATTGCGGTTGCTGCTCACACCGATCACGAACAGACGGTCCGCCCCCAAGTGCAGCGCCGGACTGATCGGCGCCATTTGGCGCATAGCGCCGTCACCGTAATATTCCCGGTTGAGGTACACCGCCGGGAAAATCGTGGGTATGGCGGAAGACGCGAGCAGATGATCGACCGTGAGCTGGGTCGCAACTCCGACGCGCCGAGCGCGCCGCCAAGGCTGCAATTCCTGCGCGCCTTGGAAAAACGTAACGGATTCACCCGAGCCGTAGCTCATGGCCGTAATACTAACCGCGCGCAGACTGCCGGCATTCACGCGCATATCGATGTTTTCGAAAGGGACCAGGCTGCTGAGCAGTGTCCGCAGGGGGCTGTTGTCCAGCAGCGCCAGAGGGCGATGTCGTCCGACCCCTTCATTAAAAAAAGAAGCGCCCACCTTTAACAGACCGGCGAGCAAATCCCACCACCCGGACTTGAACACTTGGTTGACTTCGAGGTTGCGCCAAATGTTGGCTAGGTCCAAAGCCGCCTGGCGAAACTCGCGGCTGTGGGCGGCCATGGCAATGGCATTGATGGCACCGGCGGAGGTGCCGCAGATAATGGGAAACGGGTTATGCAAGTCGGGCAGTATATCCGCGAGTGCTTGCAACACCCCCACCTGGTAGGCGGCGCGCGCGCCGCCGCCGGAAAGAATCAGCGCGTTAGTGGGCATGATGCAGGGCTCCCACCGGGACAAAGAAGGACAGAGGCACGCCGAGTCGCCGCATCAGACTTTCTTCACGTGGAGCGTCGCATCGTCGTATCCGACGACTTCCACGAGAGTGCCTTTGGGCAGATCCTCCTCGCAGGTTACCGTCCATAGGGCGTCCTGAATTTGGACCCTTCCGCGCCCGCTGTGCACCGGTTGCATCAGAGATGCGCGCATACCCACGAGCTGCGCTTTGCGGTTATTAAGCGTACTGGTGGCATTTTCCGCCGGTTTGACGCGGAAAAATTTCCAGAAAATCACTGTGCCCACAACGCCAAAAACGCCAAACAAAACCAACTGCCATTGCCAGGTGAGGTCGACCACCGCCAGCAGCAGCGCCAACACTATGGCCCCGGCGCCAATACCGACCAGAATGCCGCCGACGCCGAGCGTTTCCAATAACAGAAGCCCTATGCCCAGCGCGAGCCAGTGCCAACCCGTCAAAGAGTCAAACATAAAAATCCCGTGCACCGCTTAGGGTCGCCATGGCTATTTTTTACCAGTGCTCTGGGCCGCTTTGATCAATTCCTGCACGCCGGCGAGGGAGCCTATAATCTGGGTCGCCTCCAGGGGCATAAGAATCACTTTACTGTTGTCCGCGGCGGCTAGATTACCCAGGGCCTCCACATATTTCTGCGCGATGAAATAATTGATCGCCTGGCTGTTGCCTGCGCCTATGGCCTCGCTGACAAATTGAGTGGCCTTGGCCTCGGCGGCGGCCTCCCGTTCGCGCGCTTCCGCCTCTAAAAAAGCCGCCTCGCGCTCACCTTCCGCCTTGAGGATTTGCGCCCGCTTTTCGCCCTCCGCCACTTTGATCGCCGCCTCCCGCTCGCCCTCCGCCCGCAGAATCAGAGCGCGTTTTTCCCGCTCCGCCTTCATCTGGTTGGCCATGGATTCGACCAGGTCGGTCGGCGGCCGGATATCTTTAATTTCGATCCGCGTCACTTTAATGCCCCAGGGACTCGTCGCTTCGTCGACCTTGGTCAAGAGCGCGGTGTTGATCATGTCGCGGTTGGATAACATAGCGTCCAGCTCCATGGAGCCGAGCACAGCGCGAATATTGGTCATGACCAGATTTTTCATGGCGCCCTGGAGGTTATTCACTTCGTAGGATGCCTTCACCGGATCGATCACTTGGAAAAAGCAAACGGCGTCGGTCGTCACCATGGCGTTATCGGAGCTGATCACCTCCTGTGGGTCCACATCCAACACCTGCTCCATGACAATTTGCTTGCGGCCTACCGCATCAAAAACCGGCAAAATGAAATTAAAGCCCGGTCGCAACGTGCGGGTGTAGCGGCCGAATCGCTCCACCGTCCACTCCTGGCCCTGGGGGACACTTTTCGCTCCCATTAGCGCAAACGCGACAGCGAGGCCTAAAAAAACAAAAACGGTAAATTCCATGGACAGAACTCCTGACAGTCAAAAGTTATTGCGGACCGGGTCAAGCGCGGGCGGTTTCGCGCAGGGCGCGCCGCAATATCTTGCCGACGTTGGATTTCGGCAGGCTCGCACGATACTCGATGATTTTGGGAATTTTATAGGCAGTCAGGCGCNNGGCAAAACGCGATGATTTCGTCTTCGCCGACGGGTCGGTCGCCAGTGACGACGAACAATTTTACCGCCTCGCCGGTTTCGACACTGGGGACACCTATGACCGCGGCCTCGATAATGTCCGGGTGCTGGGTGACCACATCTTCAATCTCGTTGGGGTACACGTTGAAG
>DJFO01000164.1:2587-4426 GCA_002432555.1 Marinagarivorans sp. UBA5870 | reverse complement strand
ATAGCCGGACATGACCTGCGGACCGCGCGCGCAGAGTTCGCCCGGGTCGCCGACGGCCACCTCGTTGCCACGCTCATCCATTATGCGGATTTCGGTATCGAGGACGGGGGTACCTATAGTCCCGGCCTGAATGGCATTGTCCGGATTGGTGACCAGGACGGGCGAGGTCTCGGTGAGGCCGTAACCCTCGCAGATGGCGCAGCCGGTCAACTGTAGCCAGTGACTCGCAACGTCCTCGGTCACCGCCATGCCGCCGGCGGCGGAAGTCTTTAATTCGGAAAAATCCAGCTTGCGGAATTCCGCGTTTCGCAGAAGCGCGTTGTACAGCGTGTTCACCGCGACAAACAGAGAAACCTTGTAAGGTTTGATCGCCTTGATAAAGGCGGGCAAATCCCGCGGATTGGGTATGAGCACATTGTGCGCACCGCGTGAGACGGCGCAAAGCCCGTGAATATTGAACGCGAAAATGTGGTAGAGGGGCAGCGCCACGGCCACCACTTGGGACTCGGTTTTGAACAGCTTCGTCATGTGGTGGAGAATCTGCCGCACGTTCGCACAGAGGTTGCCGTGACTCAGCATCGCCCCCTTGGCAATTCCGGTGGTACCGCCGGTGTATTGCAGCACCAGAAGCGTGTCGCTGTTAACCGGCACATGGCGCACTGGCTGCTCGCCGCGCGCTAAAGCTTGCCGTAGGGAAATCACCGGTCGGCCAAAACGAAATGCGGGCACCATGCCCTTCACATATTTCACCACGCAGTTGAGCAGCAACCGTTTGACCGGTGGCAACATATCGCCCAACTGGGTGACCACCACGGTTTCCACCTGGGTTTGCGCCAGAATTTCCGCCGCCCGATCCGCCACATTCGCGAGCACCACGAGTGCTTTCGCCCCGCTGTCTTGCAGCTGGTGCAAAAGCTCGCGCGAGGTGTAGAGCGGATTGGTATTAACCACTACCAGGCCGGCGCGGATAGCGCCGTAGAGCACCACGGGATATTGCAGAATGTTGGGCAGCTGGATGGCGATGCGATCACCGGGCACGAGCCCTGTGTGATGTTGCAGATAACTGGCAAATCGCGCGCTGAGTTCGTCGAGTTCTCGGTAGGAAACAGTGTGGCCGAAACAGGTAAACGCGGGCAGATCCCGATGTTGCGCGAAGGCGTCCAACAACAATTCGGTCACGGTCGAGTAACGTTTGCTGTCCAAGGTCCTCTCCTTTGCTTATTCGAATCAGGTACCGGTCCGCACGGTCCGCGAGCATATCACAATCGTCTATGACTGGCGGACCCACAGCGCCCATTGGTAATAAGTAAACTATGGGAAATAAGTAAAAAGGATAGACCAATTCCACCCGCACCGAACGCAGCTTCAGCCGCCGATTAAAATGCTTCCCCAAACAAAGGCCCAAAGAATTAAGGCGACGAGCACAGCGGCGGAGCCGGTATCCTTGGCAGCTCCCGCGAGAGCGTGATATTCCGGGCCGATGCGATCCACCACCGCTTCAAGCCCCGTATTGAGCAACTCGATAATCAGCACCAAAAGCACCGCTGCGACGAGCATTATTCGCTCGGGACGCGTGACGTCCAGCCAACAGGCGACGGGTATCAGTACCGCCGCCGCCATGGCCTCCTGGCGGAAGGCCGCCTCGTGTTTGAAAGCGTGGCGCAGACCTTTATAGGAATAGACGATGGCCCGGGCGATTCGTCTTATCCCGGTGCTCTTGTCCATCAGTCGTCAAGCGAAATGCAAGGGCTGGACAGACCAAACGCCCGGTGAATTTGTGCACACCATTCATTGAGGCGGGCGGTGGTCAGTTCTGCCTGCTGATCTTCGTCCAGAGCG
>DJFO01000164.1:0-2548 GCA_002432555.1 Marinagarivorans sp. UBA5870 | reverse complement strand
GCCGTAGCCAAATTGATCGCCCAAACCGAAGAAGGCTACCGTTTTACCGGCGAAAGAGACTTGTTCAATATCGCCCCAAAATTCTTCCCAGTCCGACTGGATCTGACCAAAGTCCCAGGTGGAGATGCCCAGGATGATCTGCTCGTATTCGCCGAATTCGAGTTGGGTGACGTCGGCAATGTCATACACATCCACCACGTCCACACCCAACCGTTGCTGAATTCTGTAGGCCACCGACTCCGTATTGCCCTCGTCGCTGCCAAAAAAAAGCCCGATTTGTGCCACAGTCACTCCCGCGCAAAACGCCAGTATGAGAAAAAAAACGCGGCACATTCTCGCAACATTGCTCTGCCCGCACAACCTCGCGCTGTGCCGGCGGCAAGCCTTCGCCGCCGCGGCGACGAGGCTTGCCGGCACGGCGCGCACCACCGGCAGAGATACGCCAAAAACCCGCCGCATACGCCGACACCGAAACGGGCGGACCAGAGTATCCCTTTGTTTTCACGAATTTTTCTTCGACTGGCACAGATATCGCTAAAGCACGCCCAGTAGGCGCACATACAAGCCATTTTTAATCGTTGCAGTCACTGGTGAGAAGAATATTTATGCGTACCCTGGCAAATCCCGACAATCGAAATCTGACTGCCGCCGATCTCCCGGTGGTGGAAACTCAGGACTTGAGCGAGTTCCGCTACAAGCTCGCCAACGCCCTGCAGAGCTCGCTCGACCTGCACGAGACTTTGGCCAACTTCTTCCAGATGCTGCAGCGGGTGATCCGCTGCTCCGGCATCGAATACCGGCTGCCCGCGAAGGACCTGCGTCTGGGCCTGGGAACCCACCGGGCTCACCGCGCCAATTATCTTTTGAAAAACGGCAACGACTCGGTCGGTGAAATGACGTTTTTCCGCGCAGCGAAATTTAGTGAAAACGACTTGAGCACCCTCGAGGCGCTGCTCGTATTATTGATGCTGCCTTTGCGCAACGCCCTGCTCTATCGGGACGCATTGGAAAATTCCCTGCGTGACGGCCTCACCGGCGTGGGCAATCGCGCGGCTCTGGAACTGACCCTCCAGCGGGAACTCAAGCTCAGCCAGCGCAGCGGCCGCACGCTTGCGCTGATCATTGCCGATGTGGACGCCTTCAAGGCGATCAACGATCGCCTGGGCCACGCGGTCGGCGACCAGTTGCTGTCCGCGTTCACCCAGACATTTAAAACGACCCTGCGCGAGACGGACCAAGTGTTTCGCTACGGCGGGGACGAGTTCGTCATAGTATTGAGCAACACGGAAATGCGCGAAGCGAAAGCCATTGGCGAGCGCTTGCGCCACGCCGTCGCGACCAGCGCGGTGGAGACCGCGGCCGGCCCGGTCAAAACTACGCTCAGCATGGGCATCACCACCAGCAGCGCCGACGACACGCGGGACAGCCTGTTCAAGAAAGCCGACGCAGCCTTATATCAGGCGAAAAGTTCTGGCCGCAACTGCGTCATCAGCCGGCTTTGATCCGGCTTCGCGCCGGTCGCTCAGCGCCCCTTGCGACCGGTGGGCGCGCCCCGGCTCTGACGGCCGGAAGCGGCGCGCAATTTGCGGACCCGGCGCTCCTGGGCCTCCGCCTCCTCCGGGCGAAAACGCCGCTTCGGCGGCACCTCCAGCCCCGCGCGCTGGAACAACTCCGCCACCTCCCGCTCGCCGAGCTCCAACCACTGGCCCGGCTTTAAAAATGGCGGAATCAGCAGACTGCCGTAGCGCACCCGTTTGAGCCGGCTCACCCGCAGCTCCTGGGATTCCCACAGCCGGCGCACCTCGCGGTTGCGCCCTTCCATCACCACGCAGTAATACCAGCTATTGCTACCGCCACCGGAGCCGCCGCGTTTGATCGCGGTGAAGCGCGCTTCGCCGTCGTCGAGCTGCACGCCGGCGCACAGGCGGGCAAGCACATCGTCGTCCACTTCTCCCTGCACTCGCACCATGTATTCCCGCTCGATGCCGCTCGAAGGGTGCATCAGCCGGTTGGCGAGTTCGCCGTCGCTGGTAAACAGCAGCAGACCACTGGTGTTGAAATCCAGCCGCCCGACGGAAACCCACCGCCCGTTGCGCAGGTTCGGCAGGGCGTCAAACACGCTCGGCCGCCCCTCCGGATCGTTGCGGCTGCAAATCTCACCTTCGGGTTTGTTGTACATCAGGACCCGCACCTCGCTGCGGCTCGGGGGAGGCACCACCACCTCCTCGCCACGCCAGGTCAATTTATCACCAGGCTTCACTCGCTCTCCCAAGTGGGCAGTCTGGCCGTTGACCGTCACTTCACCGGCTTCAATCGCGCGCTCGACCTCGCGGCGTGAACCGAGACCGGCCGCGGCCAATACTTTCTGCAATTTTTCATCGTTCATACATCTTCCTCGGACTGAGCCGGGTTCACTCGCAATTCATCGGAAACCGCCGGTTCGGCCGACCCATGGGTCAGCGCCACCGGCGGCTCGCTGTCATCTGTCGCGGCCTTGTCCGCCGCTGGGTTGTTCGCCTTGGGAATGCCCGCCACTGTGTCGACCGCC
>DJFO01000228.1:204-3486 GCA_002432555.1 Marinagarivorans sp. UBA5870 | reverse complement strand
CGACGCAACGGCGCCCGACGCGTCCGCATAAATTGCGCAGGACGCGAGCGCGATCAACAACAGACCCAGGCGGAATCGTGACAGACTCAGGAACATGAAAAAAATCTCCGGTGGCGGGTTGGGAAATATCTAACGAGCACCCGAGCGTAACTGGGAAATATGAAGGGAATTTGCCATTTTTGTGACAGTTTCCAACGCGGCGATAACGCCAACGTCGAGAGCGGCGCGCGGCTGCGACAATTTGCCACATTGACCCTTCCGGCCGTTGCACTAAAGTGGCCGCGTCATTATTCCGTGAGATATTTATGAGGCCCCGGCTGCCATTGAACGTTTTTGTTTGGCTTATTCCCTTGTCCATTTGGATCCCCATCGGCGCAGCGGCGAGCGCTGCGACGCAGGATGAAGCCGCGCGGGACGAAGTGATCGTATGGGGCCAAAAACGGCAGGTGAGCCAGGCGGGTTATACGGGATCAACCAGCGTCGTGGAGCCGCAAGATCTGGTCAGCGTCAACGTTGTCACCGCAGAGGATACGGTGAAATACGAACCGAGCCTGGTCATTCGCCGCCGTTTTATCGGTGACGCCAACGGCACCCTGGGCATGCGCGGCTCCAACATGTTCCAGACGTCGCGTTCGATGGTTTTTGCCGACGGTGTTCCGTTGCATTATTTCCTGCAATCGCGTTGGAATGGCGCGCCGCGCTGGACCTTGGTATCCGCCAGCGAGATTGCCCGGGTCGAGGTGATCTACGGGCCGTTTTCCGCGGAGTATGGCGGCAATGCCATGGGCGGGGTGATCCTAATTTNNCCTAATGGAAACGGCGATTCCCCAGCGGCGGGAATTTCACGCGGACAGCGCTTATTTTGCACAGGACTTTTCCGCGTATGGTTTTGCCGACACGCTGGAAGGGTCGAAAAGTTTCCTGTCCTACGGGGACAAGCTCGGCGACTTCAGCCTCTACTTTGCGGTAAATCACCTGGAGAACAACTCCCAGCCGCAAACTTTTTATTACGGGGCCCTAGACCTAGCCGGTGCGCCGGCGGAATTACCGGCGGNNGCAATGAAATTGGTGAGGAAGTCGTGGTCTACGGCGATTCCGGAATCGTCGACAACAACACCGATAATTTGAAATTCAAAGGGGCTTATGATTTCCACGGCTGGCAGGGACTGCTGAACCTAGCCTACGAGGACCGAGCGGCCACGACCAATACGCCCAATCCCTATTTGCGGGAGAACGGTGCACCTGTGTGGAGTGGTCCGGTGGGCGGTCAGTCGTTCACTATTCCGGGGTCGCGTTTTGCAGTCAGTGACATGGAACGGCGCAGCCTGTCGGCGGGCTTGCGTTTGCGAGGATCCCTCAGTGAATCAACCGAGCTCGAGGCCAACATCAACCAATTTGTTATTCTCGATGACGAAACCCGCACCTCCGCCCGCAACCCGCAAGACGCGGCTTACACCGCCGCCGGGTCGGTGAATGATTTTGTCGACACCGGCTGGCAAACCGCTGACCTTAAATTGTCGACGAGTCCGCTGCCGCTGGAGGGATTTCGGCTGGTCGGCGGCTTGCGTTATGAGACTTACGAACTGAACACCCGGGTTTTCGCTTCGACCGATTATGCGCGCGGAAGCAAGGATTCCAAGACCAGCCACAGCGGTGGAGTGACGGAGCTGACGGCGCTGTTCCTGCAGGCGAACTGGGATTTTCACGCGCGCTGGGATTTGTCCCTCGGCGGGCGCCTGGAATCGTGGCACAGCCGGGCCGGATATTATTACGACGCGGCGCCAGCCGCGCCGTTGCAGCGCATTGCAGTGCCCGAGCAAAATCACCAAACATTTTCGCCAAAGTTCTCCGTCGGTTTTATGCCGGCGGATGAATGGATTTTGCGCTATTCCCTCGCTCGGGCTTACCGATTTCCCATAGTGGAGGAGTTATTCAGCCGCTTCCGCGACACGGATCGCGGCACTGACGCGGACCCCAACTTGCGGCCGGAGGACGGCGTCCACCATAACCTGCTGGTGGAACGCGCGCTCGGCGAAGGCCATGCGCGTTTCAATCTATTCCATGAGATCGTTGAGCAGGTGATCGAGAACCAGACGACGGTCACCGCCGAAAAATCGATCACCACATTTTTCCCCATCGATAAGGTGGAAACTTGGGGCGCGGAATGGATCCTAAATATGCCGCATTTATTCCTTGAACCTCTGTCCATACGCTGCAACCTGGCGTATACCCGCGCGGAAATTTTGCGCAACCGCGCGAATCCCGCCTGGGAAGGCAAGGTGCCGCCGCGTCTGCCGCGCTGGCGGGGCAATTTGTTGGCGACCTACCGCCTGACCGACACCTGGGATATCGGCGGCAATCTGCAATACGCGGCCGACAGTTACGGCCGGCCCGACAACGCCGATCACGAAGATCAGGTCTACGGCGCCCAGGACGGCTACACCCGCTTCGGCCTGAAAACCAACTATCACTGGCGCGAGCACTGGCAGGCGAGTTTGGGGGTGGACAACGTCACCGACAATATCGCCTATGTGGCGCACCCGTGGCCGGGGCGGACGTGGTATTTCACCTTGGCCTACGCCCTGTGAGACGAGCTATGACGTCAACCACTCTCTATCGCACCCTGTGGCGTTGGCATTTTTACGCCGGCTTATTTTGCCTGCCTTTTGTTTTGCTGCTGGCTGCCTCGGGTTNNATGGGACGCCTGGCAGGACAAGCCGTATCACAACCTCACGATAACTGAACCCCGCGCAACGGCTAATGCTCAGATCGCCGCGGCCCAACAGGCGGTCGAGGGCGGCCGTTTTCTCAACTATCGCGTGCCAGGGTCCGAGCGGGAAGCGGTGGTGATCACCCTCGCCCGGGAAAGCACACACCTGCGGGTTTACGTGCACCCCTCCTCGCTTGCGATTTTGAAAATTCGGCGGGCCGATGCGGAATTTATGGACCTGGTAAAACGCTTTCACGGCGAATTGCTCGCCGGCAAAACGGGATCCGTCCTGGTGGAGCTGGCCGGCAACTGGGCGATTGCGCTGGTGTTAACCGGGCTGTATCTTTGGTGGCCGCGCGAAAAGTCGGGTCTCGGTGGCATTTTATACCCGCGTCTCGCGGGCGGTGGCCGCCGGTTTTGGCGTGACCTGCACGCGGTCACCGGCTTTTGGGTTGCCGGTTTCACCCTGTTTCTCCTGATGACCGGCTTGCCCTGGACCCTGGTCTGGGGCGAAATGTTCGATCGCCTGCGCGCGCACCAGGAACATCACCACGCACCGCCGGAGTGGCGGG
>DJFO01000228.1:0-160 GCA_002432555.1 Marinagarivorans sp. UBA5870 | reverse complement strand
CTTTAAAATCGCAGCACCCGAATCGCCCGCTGCGCGCCCAGGCCAGCCTCGACGGAACCACCGGTGCCCTGCTCGCAACGACCCACTTTGCGGACAAGCCGACGACGGACAGGGTCATCGGCATTGGTATAGCCGCGCATGAGGGGCAGTTGTTCGGCTG
>DJFO01000395.1:742-4631 GCA_002432555.1 Marinagarivorans sp. UBA5870 | reverse complement strand
ATCCGCAACAGGCCTATACGCGAGAACTGCTCGCGGCGAGCCTCGGTTAGCGCGCAGATTGCCTCTCGCGGAATTTTACCTCAGGCCCGAGTGTAAGTTGCCCGGGTTTCTTCGATTTTCCGCTCGACCCTAGCCCTCCCTCGAGCGAGCTCAAGTGCCAGTTCAGCTTCGCTCGGCAATTCAGTCAGATATTTGGAGGCGAACAGCTGCCGGCTGTTGCGCAGGACCGAATATTTCGCCACCGTATTATCACGCGCGCTGCACAGGATCAGGCCAATGGTCGGGTTGTCATCGGTGCGGCGCTTCTGCTCTTCGTAAATGCGCACATACATATCCATTTGACCCACGTCCTGATGCGTGAGTTTGTGCAGTTTCAGGTCGATGAGCAAAAAGCATTTCAGGTGAAAATTATAGAACACCAGATCGACGTAGTAGTCGCCGTCGTCGGTGCGGATGCGTTGCTGGCGCTCAACAAATGCGAAGCCCTTGCCCAACTCCAGGAGGAACCGCTGCAGATTGTCGATGATGCCACGCTCCAGGTCTGCCTCCTGATAGGAGCCGCTTTCGAGGCGAAGAAAATCCAGGATATAAGGATCGCGCAAATAATCCTGGGGGTCCTCAGAAAGCTTATGGGTATGACACTTCGCTTCCGCCTCCACAGGTGTTCGATCTCGGCTGGCCAGCAGCCGCTCGTAGTAAAGCACGCCGATCTGGCGCTCGAGGGCGCGCACGCTCCAGTTTTGCAGAATCGCCTCATGTGCATACCATTCTCGGGCAAGAGAATTTTCTATGCGGCTAAGGACATTGTAGTGCGACCAAGTCAATTCGAGAGACACTGTCTCCCGAATTGGGAAGGCCTGGAAAAAGCGGCGCATATTCCGCAGGTTGGTGAGATCGAAGCCTTTGCCAAAACCGTCGGTTAAGCGTTTAGCGAGCCGGGACAACTGTTGCTGGCCATAGGCCGCGCGGGTCGCACCTTGTTGCTCGTGCTCCACAATCAACCGGCCGATGTGCCAGTAAGTGCCCACCATGGCGGAATTGACGCTGCGGTGGACTTCTTGCCGGCCTTGCGCAATCAACTGACTGATGCTGATAAACAGCCTGTCCTGGGTAATTCTTGATGACTGTCGCATATCATTCCCTTGAGTGTTATTGCAGCGAACTTAACAATGAGGCCGCTGATGTCGATCCCCGACCTTGCAGGCAGCACCCTCCTCGAAGGCGAAGGATGCGAAAGAGCGCGAAAGAGTATCGCCTGGCTGGGAGCGGTTCAACCACAACGTCGCCAACGCCTGTTTCAGATTGCCGGCACCGGCGACCGCCCAGGTCTCGTCACGCTTTGGAAGGCACGGCGGGAAAATCGGGCACCCAGCACAAAATTTCCCTGCAGAAGGATCGGCGGGGTGGTGCGTTATACAGATGNNGCATTATGCAGATGTGTGTTTTAGTTGGGGCATCGCTTGAGCTTCCGCGTAAGATGACCCATTACCGATTTCCTTTTCGCCGCGTCGAATGGACCTATGTTGCCCCGGCTCTGCTGTGCAACGCTGCGTTCATTGTCGGCACTCTGCCGGTTTTGCTGTGCTGGAAAAGCGCGCTGCTGCTGCCCTTGTCCCTGACAATTTTTGGCATTTCCCTCGCGCTTCACGGCTTTATTTTGTATCGGTGGAAAAGGTACAAGGACGCTTCTCCTTTCGCCTACGCCATAGTTCAGCCGACTCTGCACTTGATCGTATTGGTGTATGCGCTCGCGGTGGGATCGATCACTTTGTGCGCTCCCGCCCGGACTTCGGTTGATGAATCCGCTTTGGGCGAACGGGAATTTTTCTCTGCGATGCCAGGCATCGCCCAAACGATTGCCGGTGATCGCGTGATCGCACCTCCCGTGCCGATTGTTCCGGTGCAGGACCCTAAAATCCCGCCGGTTGAAGAACCCTAGGTACCGCTAACAGTAGGTGGTGGTGCCGCTGCACTTTTGTCCGGTATTCCTTCCTATGTTTTTCCTTTTGGTATTTCTCTCTAATACGTCTTCCCCTGGTGTTTCTCTCCAATACTTCTTCCTGGTGTTTCTTTTCTTCGCGAATGTGCTTGCAGTAGGCCTTCGAGGGCGCGTCGGCGGTGTCCGGGTTTGGNNCATGTAGGACGGATTTTCCACGTCGACGCCCATGGCGACTGCCGCCGTGTCCAGCACGTCGCCGCTCTCGTTGCGAACTTTGAGATTGAGCCCGGTGCGGAGGGCGCCGGCCGCGCCGCCAGCGAAGAAATAGGGCGCATTTTCCGCGGTGTGCGACAGCGGGTCTCCGCCGGAGGAGACGTGCAGCACCATGGTATTGTCCAGCAACCGCTTACCGTCGAGGTCGCGCTGCAGCGCCAGGCGCTCGATGAGGTATTGGACCAGGCGGGTCATCTCTGCGCGCATTTTAATGTAGTCGCTAATCAGGCCACTTTCGTAGGCCGCGCGCAAATCCTGGGTGAAGCCGGTTTGTGGGAAATGAATTCCATTGCCTTCGTGATTGCCGAGTTGCAAGGTGATTACGGGTGTGAGGCCGCACTTGAATGCAAACACCGCTATGTCAATTTGCGCCTTCGCTTGCCGGCTAAAATCTGTTCCAGGTTCGTAGTCGAGAGAGGGCGCTCCGCAAAAGTCGTCGCCGTCCGCCGGCGCCTGCAACTGCAGCGCGAGCTGCTCCATTTCGTTGATGCGCCTTTGCAGAAATTCCCGATCTTCTCCGCTGAAGGACGCCTCCATGGTTCTTAGCTGGCGCAGGTTGACATCGAGGATCTGCAATTGGCCGCGCACTTCTTCGCTCATGGGTTGGGCATTCGCACCGAAAAGTGTGTTGAAGGCGGCTTCAGGGCTTGTGAGAAAGGTCGCGCCGCGCGAAACATAGTCGTCTATGTACCCCACGCTGAGGGGAATGTGCCGCCAGGGGAGACCGGTATTTAAATAATTGGCCAGGTAGACGTCGAGGGTTTGGGTGTGAAAATAGTCACCAAGGCTGTAGAACGCCGGCGAGTGAATCGTATTCCCCGCGAAAAATTTTACGCCTGCCAAAAATGTGCAGTCATATTTGACCGGCTCCAAAGGCGCCGAGATCTGGGGCAGCTGGTATTCCGTTTCGCAACCGATCGGGTTCCATGCGTGGGCGAGAGCGCCGCCAGGGGAGTGGACGAAAAGGGCCTTTTTCACAGGAGTCGAGTCAGCGGCTATGGCGTTGTGCAGCCAGGTCATCTGGCCGGCGGCGACGCCGGCGAACGGCGTCGCCATGGCGAAGCGGCCGAGTTTGCAAAGAAAATTGCGTCTGTTACTAAGGCGCCCGGTCATGATCCATCCCCTGATTTTGCTCGTCTCACCGCAGGTTAACAAAGTCCTGATGGCCGGGATGTGATTTGGTCAGCAGTTCGCACGGCCCCCGCCGGCGGAGACATCCCGCCGGACGAGCCCCCAAAAATATCGGGCCCGCGTGCGCGGGATTTTGGGGGTGACGCGCCCACGGAGGATATTTGCGGTGCGGGATTTTATAATGCCACCGAACTCACTCACCGGAGGCCCAAGAATGTTCAATCGATTGCTTTTTGCGGTCGCGCTGCTGGCGTTCGGCAGCGGGTCGATGGCGGAGCGACCCCTGCCGGGGTACTTGGACATGAGCCTCGGTTTTGACGCGCGCGCCGCGGATTTGGTGGCCCGTATGACGCTGGAGGAAAAAGTCGCCCAGTTGCAGAACGACGCCCCCGCGATTCCGCGCTTGGGTGTGCCCAAGTACGAATGGTGGAACGAGGCCCTGCACGGGGTGGCGCGCGCTGGAGCGGCAACCGTCTTTCCTCAGGCGATCGGACTCGCGGCGACGTTTGATCCGGCGTTGATGCGGGAGGTCGCGTCCGCGACCGG
>DJFO01000395.1:406-703 GCA_002432555.1 Marinagarivorans sp. UBA5870 | reverse complement strand
GGGGCGCGGACAGGAAACCTACGGGGAAGATCCCTATCTCACCGCGCGCTTGGGCGTGGCTTTTGTCAAAGGGCTGCAAGGTGATTCACCGAAATATCGCAGGGCGGACGCCACCGCGAAACATTTCGCCGTGCACAGCGGCCCCGAATTCAATCGCCATGAATTCGACGCGCGCCCGACGGAGCGCGATCTGTACGAAACCTACCTGCCCGCCTTCCGCGCCCTGGTTGAAGAGGCCGAGGTGGCGGCGGTGATGGGGGCTTACAACCGGGTCAACGGCGAATCCGCTTCCGCGAG
>DJFO01000395.1:0-390 GCA_002432555.1 Marinagarivorans sp. UBA5870 | reverse complement strand
AAGATATTTTTCTGCACCACAAGATCGTCAAGACCGCGGAAGAGGCGGCGGCGCTCGGGCTGCGTCATGGCCTCGACCTCAATTGCGGCAAAACCTACGCCGCTCTCACGCAAGCGGTGCGCCAGGGTCTAATTACAGAAGCAGAAATCGATACCGCCCTGCGCCGCCTGTTTTATGCCCGCTTCCGGTTGGGAATGTTCGACCCGGCGGAGCAAGTGTCCTGGGCGGCTACACCCTACAATGTCAACCAGTCCCAGGCACACGACGCGCTCGCCCATAGGGCCGCGTTAAAATCTTTGGTGCTGCTGAAAAACACAACCGTTGGCGGCCGCCCGCTGCTGCCGCTAAAAAAGGATTTAAAAAGCATCGCAGTTATAGGTCCAACCGCCG
>DJFO01000104.1:15307-17223 GCA_002432555.1 Marinagarivorans sp. UBA5870 | reverse complement strand
TACTGCCCATGAGAGCTATGATCTGGCCTTTTTTAACAACATCGCCAACCTTGACTAAATTTTCCTTGCTGTGGGCATAGCGCGTAGTGAAACCTTTGCCATGGTTAATCTCAACCATGTTGCCGTACCCGTTGCGCTCACCGGACCAGGTAACGACACCAGCGGCTACGGCAATGATGTCAGCGCCCTCCTTGCCGGCGAAGTCAACACCGGAATGAAAGGCGATTTTGCCGGAAAAGGGATCCGTTCTGCGCCCAAACCGGCTGGACATCCACCCCTTGAGAATCGGGCGCCCGGCGATGAAAACATCATCTTCAAGTTTGCGGTTGGCAAGCAGCGCTTCGAGGGTTTCCAGCTGGTGTTGACGGCTTTCAATCTGTTGCGCCAACTCATCAATTGCGTGGGAGAATTCGGGGGGAGCGAAACTTTCGCCGGAGATATCTAATTCCGGACCGCCTAAGGCCGGCGGCTGGGAAAAATCGAACTCGCCATTGTCCAACTTGGCCATGGAAGTCAATCGTTCGCCCAATGCATCAACCCGAACCAGACGGGCTTGCAGTTCAGCGACCCGCAGGGTTAAGGCGGCTAGCTTATTATCGGCCTCCTGACGAGCCTGCTGCACCAAGTGCTCCTGCTCTTGCAAACGCTCAACCCATATGCGGCGGATTTCAGGCTCGAGAAGATGATTTTCAGCATCATCAACCAGCTTGACGTAGGTCACATAAGCGGCGGAGGGAACACCAATGATGCACGCGAGACAAACCGACAATATGGCACCCGACCAAGCCCCCAAACTGAAGCTGCGGCAATTGCCATATTTTTTGCTGAGGATTATGACTTTCACTGATTTTGGTTTCGCTCGTTGGTTTCAGCCTTGTACCAGCACTGATTCACTCAGGTGCATGAAACGCCTGGAGTTAAGTGTAGTAATGATTAGTACAACTTCCGTGCGCGCAAGCGAAAGGGGATTCCAGCCACCCTTGATGGTGGCCGACTATGGCACAGACGGCGCCAAAAAGGCAATACTTATTCTGAGGAGAGCATTTTTTAACCAAACCTATAGCAAAATAATTCTAAACCGCCGCTAGAGGTCGCGCATAAGAAATGGGTGCAACAGACTCGTCGTTTTCGAAAGTGACCATCTCCCAAGCGTCCTTCTGCCGCATCAATTCTCGAATCGATTTATTGTTCAATCCGTGACCGGACTTATAAGCATCAAATTCGCCGATGAGGCTGTAACCTAACAGGTAAAGATCTCCGATCGCATCGAGAACCTTGTGTTTGACGAACTCGTCTTCGTAACGCAACCCGTCTTCATTGAGTACTCGATATTTATCGATCACTATCGCGTTATTCACACTGCCTCCCTTGGCTAAACCCTTCGAGCGCAGGTATTCGATTTCGTGCATGAAACCGAACGTGCGCGCCCGTGCCACCTCCTTCACAAAAGACGTGCTGGAAAAATCGACAGATGCTCTGAGAGATCGGTCGCGAAATACCGGATGATCNNAAGTCAATTGCAAAAGAAACTTTAAAACCGTCGAACGGGCGGAAGCTGACAGTTTTGTCTCCCTCTTTTACCTCGACAGTTTTTTTAATTCGAATAAATCGCTTCGGAGCGTTCTGCTCCTGGATGCCAGCGGATTGGATAAGGAAAACGAATGGCCCAGCGCTGCCATCCATGATCGGTACTTCGTCGGCACTGACTTCGACAATAGCGTTGTCGATCCCAAGTCCAGCTAAGGCAGACAATAAATGCTCGACGGTGGAGATACGCACGTCTCCGCTCACCAAAGTAGTCGACAAGGTAGTGTCGCCGACGTTTTCCGCCTTGGCTTTGATGTCGACGGCCGGAGTTAAATCGACGCGCCGAAAGACGATTCCGGAGTCCACCGAGGCGGGACGCAGTGTCAGGA
>DJFO01000104.1:15137-15269 GCA_002432555.1 Marinagarivorans sp. UBA5870 | reverse complement strand
TTGGAGTTCTCGAGATTAGAGGTCAGGTACTACCGCCACACCGGCCGCATAAGGGGCGCGCATGGTAACAAAGGAGGAGTCAAGAAAGAATACTTACTGCGATTTACAGGTCCTGCCTCACCAAGGCGATCG
>DJFO01000104.1:14825-15053 GCA_002432555.1 Marinagarivorans sp. UBA5870 | reverse complement strand
AAGGTATTCCATATCTCGCTCGCGAGTATCCAGTGCGCGCGCCGCACCCGCCGCGGCGCGATTGCCGGCGTTGTTGGCGCGCATGATAGTCGGCTTGTCCAGGGCGGCATAGTTGGGTGTGCCGTCTGCGGTCCGGGTGTTATCGACGACTTTGGTCGGTTGCAGGCTGGCTTTGACCGCCTCCATTTGCCCCAGGCCAGTTGCGACCACAGTCACACGCAGCTCGTC
>DJFO01000104.1:14595-14793 GCA_002432555.1 Marinagarivorans sp. UBA5870 | reverse complement strand
TCTTCAATCGTGTTGCCCACCTCGGTGAATTCGCCCAGGGTCAGATCAACCCCCGCGGTGATATTCACGAGGATGCCGCGGGCACCCTGCAAATTGACATCTTCCAGCAAGGGGCTGCGGATGGCCGCTTCCGCCGCTTCTCGGGCGCGATTGTCGCCACGCGCGACACCGGTGCCCATCATTGCCATGCCCATTTCG
>DJFO01000104.1:10239-14572 GCA_002432555.1 Marinagarivorans sp. UBA5870 | reverse complement strand
GTGGTTTTGCCCAGGACCGCTTGAAGTTTTTCGTTGGGAATGGTGATGAGGGAATCGACCCGATCCTTCAACTGCTTGATGCCCGCCTCGGCAATGGCCATGCGCTTGCGTCCCTCAAAAGCAAAGGGGCGAGTGACTACAGCGACGGTCAGAATTCCCATTTCCCGCGCAATTTCTGCCACTACAGGCGCGCCACCAGTCCCCGTGCCACCCCCCATGCCGGCGGTGATGAACACCATGTCCGCACCGCTGAGCACTTCGGCAATTCGATCACGATCTTCCATGGCCGCTTGGCGGCCGACTTCGGGATTCGCACCGGCACCCAGGCCTTTGGTCATGTGATTGCCGAGCTGCAATACCGTGCGGGTATCGATATCTTTTAATGCCTGGGCATCCGTATTGGCGCAAATAAATTCGACGCCTTCGATATCACTTGAAATCATGTGTTTGACGGCGTTACCGCCGCCGCCTCCCACCCCGATCACTTTGATTACCGCGTTTTGCGGCAGATTGTCGACTAATTCAAACATAGCTGATCCCCTCTGTTCCCCTGAACCCATTGATTTTAAATTCGTTTTAGAAATTTTTTTGCACCCAGCTTCTCAGCCGAGTCCACAATCCTTCAGTGTTGTTGTGAAATGCCTTACCTCCTCCCTGTTGTTTCATTCCGTAGATCAACAACCCGACGCCTGTGGAGTAAATTGGGTTGTTGACTATGTCTTTCAGTCCGCGGACGTTCTGGGGGGTGCCCAAACGCACCGGCATGTGGAAAATTTCCTCCGCCAGCTCTATCACACCTTCCATTTTGGAAGTACCGCCAGTCAAGACCACGCCGGCGGGGATCATATCTTCGAACCCGCTGCGGCGCAGTTCCGACTGGATCAAGGTAAACAACTCTTCATAGCGGGGTTCAACAACCTCCGCGAGCGCCTGCCGCGACAATTCCCGCGGTGGCCGGTCACCGACACTCGGGACCTTTATGGTCTCTTCCGCGCCGGTGAGTTTTGCCAGTGCGCAGGCGTATTTGATTTTAATTTCCTCGGCGTATTGGGTAGGCGTCCGCAACGCCATTGCAATGTCATTGGTCACCTGATCACCCGCGATGGGAATCACCGCGGTATGGCGGATGGCGCCGTCAAAGAACACCGCTATATCCGTTGTGCCGCCGCCTATATCGACCATGCAAACGCCCAGTTCTTTTTCATCGTCCGTCAATACCGCATAGCTGGAGGCCAACTGCTCTAAAATGATGTCCTCAACTTCCAGTCCACAGCGTTTTATGCATTTTTCGACATTGTGCGAGGCATTGAGCGCACAGGTCACCAAATGGACTTTGGCTTCCAGGCGCACTCCGGACATGCCGAGTGGCTCCTTGACCCATTCCTGCTCATCGATCACATACTCTTGCGGCAGAATATGGAGGATTTTTTGATCCGCCGGAATCGCGACCGCCTGCGCGGCGTCGATAACTCTTTCAACGTCCTGGGGGTAAACCTCGCGGTCCTTGATCGCCACTATGCCGTGTGAGTTGAGGCTGCGAATATGGCTTCCGGCAATACCGGCGTAAACCGAATGGATNNGCACTGTGGAATCAATATTGACCACGACACCCTTTTTCAAGCCGCTGGATTTGTGAGAACCCAAGCCGACAACCGACAGGTCGCCTTCCGGCGAAATCTCGCCGACAATCGCCACGACCTTGGACGTCCCTATGTCCAGGCCGACGATCATTTTCCCCCCACCCGACTGTGCCATTGCCCCGCTTCACTCTTAATAATCTTATTAAACAATGCGGTCGATGACGCTGACCCCATCCCGTCGACCTCAAGCACCGGTGTCGGAACCCTTCCACCTGACGGCAAACCCGCTGGGATAGCGCATATCAACCAACTGGATGTCGTTAAATTTTTGTCCCAGTTCGCCATTTTTGGCTGTCAGGAGGTACAGCAATTTCTCCCACAACCGGTCACGACCCAATTTAATGACCAGCCCTGATTGTAAAGTGAGTGTCCAGGCCCGAGTCTCATCTAGCTCTACCGCAGTCAACAACATTTCTTGCTGGGCGAGCANNGATTTCCTGCGCGTAACGATCATCGCCATACAAAAAAGGCAATGCTTGTATTTTAGACGTTTTTTCAACCTCCACTATATCGCCACGCATATTTAGAAAACCTTTTTTTCCCCACCGGGCAATTGGTTGCTCTTCCTCCACTCGCACAACCAACTTATCGGGCCAAACCCGTGCAATCGTAACGGAATCGATCCACGGGTTTTGCTCCAGCCGCTGCTTGAGATAGTGAAGGTCGAGCTCTAAAAAAGATTCTGTCACGTAATCCTCAATTGCCTCGCTCAACTCCTCTCGCGCGAGATATTGAAAGCTACCTTCGATCTGGACCTCTTTGATCGGTCTATGGGTGTATTGCTGTAATTTCAGCTGGGGGTTAAAACGCCACAGCATGATGGCAAATCCAGTGACAACCATTGCGACCAGCGCGATCTTCAGAAACCTGACTGCAGCTGACCAGCAGCGCCCCCACAGCACGCTTTTCCTGCGCGAAGCGCCGGATCTGCCCTGTCGGGGCACAACCTTGCTACGGGTCTTTCGCTGTTCCAGGTAAACCATAGTCAAACCAAAGTTTGGCGCAGAATCTNNGAGCACAAGATCGGTAAAAGTAAAACCGGCGGCTTTGGCGGCCATAGGCACCAGGCTCTGGCTTGTCATCCCCGGTACCGTATTCAGCTCAAGCAAATAAAAGTTGCCCTGCTGATCCGCCATAACATCCACCCGGCCCCATCCCTGCGCTCCGACGGACCGAAAGGCCGCCATGGCCAATTCNNCATATATACCGCGTATCCTTCGCTTGGTATTTCGCGTGAAAGTCGTAAAACTGGTGGTCCGTTTCGAGCTTGATCGGCGGCAGCGCGCGATCATTGAGAATTGCCACCGTATATTCAGATCCGCTGATGTAGCGCTCGGCCAACACCACCCGGTCGTACTGGCTGGCATTGTGAAATGCAGCGGCGAGATCGGCCGCGCTAGTGACCTTCGCCATTCCTATACTGGACCCCTCGTGGCAGGGTTTTACCATGACGACACCGCCGAGCATTTCGATTACATCCTGCCAGGATGAACTCTCGCTCAAGACCGCGTAGTCGGGGGTTGGCAGCCCGACGCCGCGCCACAATTGTTTGGTCCGCAATTTGTCCATGCACAGGGCAGAAGTTGTTATACCGCTGCCGGTGTAGGGAATCCGTAAAAACTCTAAAAGCGCCTGGATTTTGCCGTCTTCGCCGCCGGCGCCGTGCAACGCGATAAACGCCCGGTCCACCTGCAGATTTTGCAATTGCGTCAACGCGTCCGCGCCCACATCAACCGGCACTACCTGTACCCCGGCATCGGTCAGCGCCTTGATGACGGCGTTGCCGCTGCGCAAGGAAATTTCCCGTTCAGCTGATACGCCACCATAAAGTACGGCGACCCGGCCAAACTGTTTTATCAGTGTTTGCTGCTCTGTTTCAGTCATCGGATTTTGAACGCTTAAAAAGATTTTGCACCAGATCGGCAGCGAGAGAGCCTACGTTGCCCGCACCTTGAGTGATGATAATGTCCCCAGGCAGTATGATTTTCGCCAGAGCCTGGGGCGCGCCGTCAATGCTTTCGACAAATATGGGGTCCACCACGCCGCGGGTCCGAATGCTGCGACTCAAAGTGCGGCCATCCGCACCGGGAATCGGGTCTTCGCCGGCGCTGTAGACTTCCAGCAGTATCAATTGATCCACCGTCGACAGCACATCGGCAAAGTCTTCAAACAGGTCCCGAGTTCGGGTATATCGATGCGGCTGATAGATCATGACAAGCCGTCGATCCGGCCAGCCAGCGCGCACCGCAGCGATTGTTGCTGCGACTTCTCTCGGATGGTGGCCATAGTNNTCGTCTGCCGACGCCCAGGAATTCCGCGAGTCCCGCCTGAATCGCGCTATCCGGAACGCCTTCGTCAGTCGCAACGGCGATCGCCGCGGTAGCGTTCAGCACGTTGTGGCGGCCAGGTAAATTCAGAAATATCGACAAGGGTTCTGCGTGGTTCGGTCGCAACACCCGAAATCTTTGGGTTTTGCCTTGTTNNTGTTGGACGACATCCACCGCTTGATAATCATTATTTTGATTAAAACCATAAGTGACAGTTGCGCGGCCAACATAAGGTAATATTTCTTGGACGACCGGGTCGTCCCCACACAAAACGGCCAACCCGTAGAATGGCAGGTTGTGTAGAAACTCGATAAATGTCTGCTTGAGCCGATTGAAGTCACCGCCGTAGGTGTCCATGTGATCGGC
>DJFO01000104.1:343-10163 GCA_002432555.1 Marinagarivorans sp. UBA5870 | reverse complement strand
GCGATCAAACTTGTGGTAGTCGTTTTTCCATGGGTGCCCGCAATGGCGATGCCGTGCCTGTAGCGCATTAGCTCGCCCAACATTTCAGCACGGCGCACCACAGGTATCCGCTGCTCCCGCGCGGCGATAACTTCCGGGTTCCGGTTGTTCACGGCGCTGGAATTGACCACTACGTCTATGTCTGCAACATGTTCCGCTGCGTGCCCAATAAAAATTTTTGCACCCATGGACTGCAATCGATTGGTGGTCTCAGAGGCTTTGATATCCGACCCGGAAATTTCGTACCCCTGGTTCAGTAACACCTCGGCAATGCCGCACATGCCAGCGCCGCCGATACCCACAAAGTGAATTTTGCGAATGCGGCGCATCTCGGGCACACAGTGGACATTAGCGCTGGCCATAAATCAGCTCCAGACAGAGGTCCGCACAGCGGCGGGTAGCATCGGGTTTAGCGGCAGCCCTGGCGGCTTCAGCCATGCTCATCAGCCGCTGCGGTTGTTCAATGAAACTCATAAGTAGTTCTTTTAATTCGAATGCTGTTAGATTTTGCTGTTGTCGCAGCACTGCCGCGCCACGGCTGACCAACCAATCACCATTTGCCGTCTGGTGATCGTCGATCGCAAATGGAAATGGGACGAGTATGGCCGCCACGCCAGCAGCACTAAGTTCCGCCACTGTAAGCGCGCCAGCCCGGCACACCACAAGGTCCGCCCATGCCAAGGCTTCCGCCATATCCTCGATAAACGCTGTAACTTCGGCTGCGACCTGAAATTTTTGATAGAGGTCTTGGGTCACGGCCAAATGATTCGCACCCGTCTGATGGCGAATGTATAGCGGTGTCTCCCGCAGCAAGGCCGCCGCTTCCGGAACTAATTCGTTGAGTGCCTTGGCGCCGAGGCTGCCGCCGAGCACCAGCAGATGCAAAGGACCGGTGCGCCCTTGCAGCCGAACCCTCGGTTCTGACACGGACGCTATGTCAGCCCGCACGGGGTTACCGACGCAAATCGCGTTAGGCAACACCTTGGGAAAAGCCGTCAATACTCGGTTGGCTATTTTCGCCAACCATTTGTTGGTGGTGCCCGCACGAGCATTTTGCTCATGCACTACCAAGGGAATTCCCAGAATCCGCGCGGCTACGCCCCCGGGGCCGGAGACATACCCGCCCATGCCGAGGACCAACTGCGGTCGTTGCTGTCGGAAAATGTTCAGGGCGTGGCGCAATGCGCCGATCAGTTTCCAGGGCGCCGTGGCAAGCGCGCGCCAACCCTTACCCCGCAGCCCGGAAATTTCCAGATAATGCAGCGCGATACCGGCCTCTGACACCACACGGGCTTCGATTCCTTGGCGGGTTCCCAACCAGGCGATCTCGCAATCCCGCCGTTGCAATTCGCGTGCGACGGCCAGCGCGGGAAAAACATGTCCGCCGGTGCCGCCGGCCATAATCATGACTTTGATCGGCTGCTGATGCAGAGTCATGGGCGCGTCTCCGCCGGCGCGTGCGCCAGGTCTGACTGCATTCTCAACAACAGCGCCATGAAGCAACAGGAAATAATAAGGCTGCTGCCGCCGGCGCTGACGAACGGCAAGGTCAGGCCTTTGGTCGGTAATAATCCTGAAGCGACGCCCATATTGATAAACGCCTGGGCGGCAAGCAAAACACCGATGCCCACCGCTGTAAACGCGATGAAGGATCGGCTCTGTTCATTTGCGAGCCGGGCAATGCTTAATATTCGCCATACTAGAAAACTGAATGCGGCCACTAAGGTAACGGCTCCCACTAGGCCGAACTCCTCGGCGATGATGGCAAAGATAAAGTCGGTGTGAGCCTCGGGCAGAAAAAACAATTTTTGCAAACTGTTACCCAGCCCCAGCCCGACCCACTCGCCGCGACCAAAAGCGATGAGTGACTGAACCAATTGGTAGCCACTGGAAAATTGGTCGGCCCAAGGATCCAGAAAGGTGACCAGCCGCTGCCATCGATAAGGTGAAAATACCGCGAGCATCGCCAGTCCAACCAGGCCGGACAACGACAGCAGAATAAAGCGCAGCATGGGGATGCCAGCCATAAACATCATGGCGGCGGCGGTAATACACAACACAACGGCACTGCCAAAATCCGGCTCCAGCAATAATAGGCCGACAAACACTCCCAAAATCCCAATCAGCTTGAAAAATTCGTTCCATTGACTGCGAAACTCCCCGCNNCCCCGCCGCGCCGCGCGAGGAAGCTGGCAAAAAAGATAATGAAACAAAACTTTGCCACTTCCGACGCCTGAATCGATATAGGCCCAAAAGCGAACCAGCGCCGTGCGCCGTTCACCATTTTACCGATGCCCGGGATCAAGACCACAAGGAGCAGACCGACGCCCACCACCAACAACAAAATTGCGAACCGATTCCACAGCTCGACCGGAAAGCTGTAGATCAACAGCCCAAGTGCTAGCGCGAGCGCCAAAAAAATGAAATGACGTTTGACGAAGTACCACGGATCGCCATGCGTCTGGGCAGCAAAATCGATGGACGCTGAGGCCACCATGACGACGCCAAATGAAATCAGCGCTGCAGTCACTAAAAGCAGTGCCCAATCCGTCGCCGGAAATCGGCCGGCCAAGTGCGCGCGGGATGGAAGCGTCAGGCTTGACATAGGCGTTCCACCGACTGAGCAAACTGCTGGCCGCGATCTTCATAATTTTTGAACATATCGAGGCTGGCGCAGGCGGGTGACAACAAAACGGTATCCCCAGGTTGCGCCAACCCCGCCGCCTCCTGCACAGCCTCTTCAAGGCTCGCGCAAAAGACCACGGGCACCCAAGGCGCGAGCACACGCGCGAGTTTCTCGGCGTCTTTGCCTATAAGGGTGACAGCTTTGACGCTGCGGCGAACCGCCTCGACCAAGGGCGCAAAGTCCGCGCCTTTACCGTCACCACCGGCAATAAGCACTATGTGAGGTTGCGCTCGGGCAAGGCCGTTCAGCGCCGCTTCGGTTGCGCCGGTATTTGTCGCTTTGGAGTCATTGACGAATTCTACTCCCCGACAGTTGGCGACAAACTGGCAGCGGTGGGGCAATCCGGTGAACTCACGCAAGGTTTCAAGCATTGCCTGTTCTGCCAACCCGACCGCGCGCCCCAGGGCAAGAGCCGCGAGCGCATTGCCAAGATTGTGGCGGCCGCGAATTTTCAGCTCGCTCGCGGCAATCAGATTGCGCAGTCCGTGCGCCAGATAAAGGCCGTCCGCCTCCTGCCGTAAACCAAAGTCTTTTAAATCGGGTTCGGCTAGACCAAAGCGAGTAACCGTAGCGCCCTGAGCAAGCGGAGGAAACGTCAGTGGATCGTCCCGGTTGACGATCAAGTGTTTGGCGTTTTTATAAATGCGCTGTTTGGTAAGGGCGTACTCCTGGAGGTCGGCATACCGGTCCATATGGTCGGGTGTAATATTCAAAATCGTCGCCGCAGCCGCTTGCAAACTGAAAGTGCTTTCCAATTGAAAACTCGATAACTCCAGGACGTACATTTCGGTTGCGTCGTCCAGCAGGTCCAACGCCGGGGTTCCCACATTGCCACCGACCCCCACCGCAACTCCCGCATTTTTCGCCATAGCGCCCACTAGTGAGGTGACCGTAGTCTTACCGTTCGCCCCCGTGATCGCGACTATAGGCGCACGCGCAGCCCGGACAAATAATTCAATATCGCCGATCACTGGCACGCCATCCGCCAGCGCCGCGACGATTGCGGGATGTTTGCGCGGTACCCCGGGACTTAAAATGATTTCGTTTACTCCCTGCCACTGCTCATACGCCAGTTCGCCCAGCAGGACTTTCACATGAGGAAACTCAGCCTGAAACCGGGCGAGGTTTTCCGCCTTTGGCGCCTGATCGGCTACCCAGAATGCCCGCCCTCGCTGCGCCAGATAACGGGCAACCGCAAGCCCGGTTACACCGAGTCCGATCACGAGCGACAATTGACTGGTTGCGATCAGGGTCACGTTGTTTATCTCAATTTCAGGGTCGCCAGACCCACTAATACCAACATCACGGTAATAATCCAGAACCGGACAATGACTCGCGGCTCCGGCCATCCTTTCAATTCAAAATGATGGTGCAGGGGCGCCATGCGGAAAATCCGCCGGCCGGTCAGCTTGAAGGAGGCAACCTGCAAAATGACCGATACTGTCTCGACGACAAAAATGCCGGACATGATAAAAAATACTATTTCGTGGCGCACTATGACCGCAATTACGCCAAGGGCGCCGCCGAGGGCCAAAGCGCCGACATCCCCCATAAAGACCTGGGCGGGATAGGTGTTGAACCAGAGAAAACCCAAACCGGCGCCCGCGAGCGCGCCGCAAAAGACCACTAATTCACCCGTGCCGGCAACATAAGGAATGTTCAGATACCCGGCAAATTTGGCGTTGCCCACGAGATAGGCAATAATTCCGAGCGCAGAGCCCACCATCACGGTAGGCATGATCGCCAAACCATCGAGACCATCCGTGAGATTCACCGCGTTGCTTGCGCCCACCACGACTAGGTACACCAGCAGCAGGTAGCCCCAACTCAAATCCACGACAACATTTTTAAAAAAAGGCACGTACAGCTGCGTCTCGACCGGGCTTTGCTGCGTGTAAAACAAAAACAGGGCCACGCCTAAACCCGCCACTGACTGCCACAAGTACTTCCAGCGCGCCGGCAGACCGCGGGAGTTTTTCTCTATGACCTTCCGATAATCGTCGACCCAGCCGATTAGGCCGTAAGTGACGGTAATAAACAGTACCGCCCAGACAAAGCGGTTGCTGAGGTCCGCCCAAAGCAAAACGCTGATGACAATGGCGAACAACAATAGAGCTCCGCCCATGGTGGGCGTGCCAGATTTACTCAAATGGCTCTTTGGACCGTCATTGCGGATCGCCTGGCCGATTTGTTTCTGAACCATTTTCCGAATGAACCAGGGTCCGAGCAACAGCGACACACCCAGAGCGGTCATGACGCCCAAGATGCCGCGCAGGGTCAAGTATTGAAATACCGCCAGGGGACGGAAGAATTGCTCAAAATATTCGGCCAGCCAAACTAGCATGGGTTTTTATCCTCCGCGGCACGGATCAGCTGTGTAACCTCTTCCATGCGCGCACTGCGAGACCCTTTGATCAACACGGTCGTATGCAGGTTGAGTTTTTTTGTCAAAGCTTCCGCCAAAGTTGATTTATTATCGAATGCGCAACCGCCTTCGCCAAACGACGCTGCGCTCAGGCTGGCCAAGGGACCAACAGCAAAGAGCGCCGATATGTTGTTGGCCGCTGCGTAGCGACCTAAGTCGCGGTGCGCCTCGGGTCCCGCAGCGCCCAGCTCCGCGAGATCCCCCAGTACCAAAATTCTCACGCCCGGGCGCTCGCGCAGGTAATCAATCGCCGCCATCACCGAACCGGGGTTGGCATTGTAGGTGTCGTCGACAATCCATGACTGACGGATGCCCGGGTAGATCTGCATGCGCCCTTTCTCACCGCTGAAATTGCCGAGGCCGGTGGCGATTCGGTCAAGCGCGCACCCTGCCGCGAGAGCGCATCCTGCCGCTGCCAAAGCATTGCGAACATTGTGCTGACCGGGCACTTGCAACTGCACGCGGGCGCTTTGACCGCTGAACTCCAGATGGAAGGAGGCGCGCCCCCAGGGATCCATATAAAGGTCTCGCGCCGTTACCGTGGGAATGACGCTCGCCTTTTGCGTTAAAGAAAAACCTATCTGGCGGTTACCCTGGGTGGCGAACAGAAACTGCGGGGCAAAAGCGTCATCCAAATTGATCACCGCGGTCTGATCGGATCGCAGGCGCCGATAAATTTCGCCCTTTTCCCGCGCTATGGCCTCAAGGGTGCCAAAACCCCCAATATGCGCGGGCATTACGTTGTTGACGAGGGCCACATCGGGCTCCACCAGGCTCGTGAGATAGCCAATTTCACCAGGGTGATTGGTGCCCATCTCAATCACCGCGACATTTTCGTCCCGCAGCCGCAACAGAGTTAATGGCACCCCGATTTGGTTGTTCAAGTTGCCCTCTGTCGCCAGCACTCGATCGGCGACAGCAAATATCTCGCGCAACAGACCTTTTACGCTCGTTTTACCACTACTGCCTGTGACACCAATCACCTTGCCCGTAAATTGGCTGCGTCTGCGCGCGGCAATCTGGCCAAGTGCTACAGTGGTGTCGGCCACCAGGAGCTGCGGAACGGCGCAGTTCGGCATTTCCTGTTCCACAACCAGGGCACAGGCCCCGCGGCCGAGAACCTCTTCGACAAAATCGTGGCCGTCAAACTTTTCGCCCCGCAATGCCAAAAACAAATCGCCAGCATTGAGCTGGCGTGAATCAGTACTCAGGCGCGCGAATTCCAAGTCAGGGCCGATGAGTCGCGCGTTCAGCGGCTTTAATAATTCACTCAGGCGCATCGGCGCTGCCTCCGCTGGCGTTTAGGCGTAACCGCAGTGCCCGCTCGGCTTCTGCGACATCGCTGAAGGGAAGTTTTTGCGCCCCAATTATTTGATATGTCTCATGGCCTTTTCCCGCGAGCAAAATAGCGTCGCCTGGCTGCGCCTCCGTCACCGCCGCTTGTATGGCCGCCGCGCGATCGGCGATGCAGCGGAATTTTTGTTGTCGGAAGCCGCCGCAGATCTCCCGCAGAATCGCCGCCGGATCTTCACCGCGCGGATTATCGCTGGTCACGATCACTTGATCGGCGAAACGCTCGGCCATAGCGGCCATAATCGGCCGCTTGCGGCGGTCGCGATCGCCACCGCAACCAAAAACCACCCACAGTTTGCCGGAAGTGTGCACGCGAGTTGCGGCTATGGCCTGGGCCAGCGCATCGGGTGTGTGGGCATAATCCACCACCACTATAACGTCCGCGGGAACGCCTACGCGCTGCATGCGGCCGGGAACCGATCGGAGCTTGGGAACAGCTGCGAGGAGGGCCGGAAAGTCGCATCCCATGGCACCCAGGGTGGTCAAAGCGGCCAGCAGGTTGTAGACATTGAATTCGCCCAATAAAGGGCTCATCACCCAAGTTTCCCCCCAGGGCGTGTTCAAGCGAAACTCCACACCATGGGACGAATAATGTAAGTCGCTCGCGAACACGTCCGCGGCGAAATGCAGCAGCGAATAACTCAGCACCTTCGCGTGGGGGCGGGCGGCAGCCAACATTTGCGGTGCGAAGGGATCGTCCAAGTTGATGATCGCCGCCTGAAGTCCCATGGATTCGAACAGTTTTTGTTTCGCCGCAGCGTAGTTCTTAATGGTGCCGTGATAGTCCAGATGGTCGTGAGTAATATTGGTAAATATTCCTGCACTGAAAGTAATGCCCGCGACCCGATGCTGATCCAGCCCGTGCGAGGAAACCTCCATGCCCACCAGTGCCACGCCTATGTCCCGCAATTGCGCGAGGAATTTCTGGCAGAGCACAGCGTCTGGGGTAGTCATGCCAAAATCGTTTTTGACTATACCGTCAACCTCTACCCCTAAGGTCCCGATGGTGGCGGCTCGTCCAGCGTCCGCCTGATAGAGCTGCGCGATCAGCGAGACGGTCGTACTTTTGCCATTGGTTCCGGTGACGCCCACAACCCGCAGGGCCGTGGAGGGATGACCATAGCATCGACCGGCAATTTCACTCACTCGCGCCGGTAGGTTGGCAACGGCGATCACGGGTACCGCCCCGTCTACACTGACGGTGCCGGCTGCCTGCTGTGAAGTGGATTCCACCAATACCGCCTTGGCGCCGCGCGCTATGGCATCCGCCGCGAATTTTTGTCCGTCGACGCGACTGCCCTGGATAGCAATGAAGAGGTCTCCGGCTCTCACCTGCCGACTATCCAGCGCGGCACCGCTCACCTGCACGGCGGCAACCACCGGAGGCAGCGTCAATTCTGGCAGTAAAGCGGCCAGGGCGACGGGTGCTGATTTGAGTTCGGCCAAAACCGTCATCAGCGCACCGCCACTTTTTTGTTCGCATGGACCGGCATAATGGGGGGTACCTGCAGCAACCGCATGGCTCCCTCGGTGACCCGAGCAAAAATCGGTGCCGCCGCTTCGCCGCCGTAATAGTGCTCCTCCGGCGGCTCGTGAATAACGACTACCATTACGATTTGCGGAGCATCGGCCGGCGCAAGGCCGGCGAACAAAGCGACATATTTATTATCGGCGTAGCCGGTTTCACCCACTTTATGGGCCGTGCCCGATTTGCCCGCCGTCGGGTAGGCACTTACCTGCGCTCGAGTTCCGGTGCCGCCGGTTTGGGTGACGGTTTTAAGCATCTCCATAACCTGTTGCGCGTAACGCTCATCCACCACCCGCGTGCCTTCCGGAATGGAGGGCAATTTCAGGATTGAGGCGGGCCGCAAAATTCCTTCGGTACCAAAAACTGTGTAGGCGTGCGCGAGTTGCAACGCGGTGACTGAGAGGCCGTAACCAAACGCCATGGCCGCCCGCTCGGTCGGATGCCATTTACGCGGGTTGGGCAATTTGCCGGTCGCTTCACCAGGAAAACCCGTTCCCGACGCCTGGCTGAGGCCGACACGATAGAGCACATCGCGCAAATCTTCCGGTGGCAGGTCCATGGCGAGCTTGCTGATGGCGACTTGACTCGACTTTTGGATCGCGGTGGTCAAATCTATGACGCCGTAATTCTTGAAATCAAAGTAGGTTTTTCCCGCAACACGCCAGTGCCCTGGATTCGTATCGATTTTGGTTGCCGGAAAATATCGTTTGCTCTCGAGCGCGGCGACTATGGTGAAAGGCTTGACTGTCGAGCCGGGCTCAATGACATCGGTGACCGCCCGGTTGCGCAACTGAGACGGGTGCAGCTGACTGCGGTTATTCGGGTTGTAGGACGGCTGGTTGGCCANNTTTCGCCCGTATGCACGTCCATCATGACGATCGAGCCGGATGCCGCGCCCTGTTCAATGATGGCATTCTTGAGTTCTCGGTAGGCAAGATACTGCAGCCGCAAATCCAGGCTGAGCTGCACATCGTTACCGGAGGCGGCGGCGCGCATGACTCCGAGGTCCTTGACCACATTTCCTTTCAGATCCTTGACCAGCTGACGCACCCCTGGAGCACCCGCCAACCATTCATCGAGCGCAAGCTCCATGCCTTCGCGACCTCGATCGTCCACATCAGTGAAACCAACCACATGCGCCGCCACTTCTCCCGCGGGGTAATAGCGTTGAAAACTCGTTTCCGCCATCACGCCTTCCAGCCCGAGCGCAAGCACACGGTCCGCATCCTGCGGTGGCAGGTTGCGCGCGAGATACATAAATTGTTTATCGCCAAATCGGCTGATCTTCGCCGTAAGCTCCGAATTTTTCATACCCAAGGCCTTGGCCAGCACAGGCGCACGGGTCAAGNNCGAAACGCTGGGGGTTCACGACGATCGATTTCGCCGGTATGCTCACCGCCAGAATTTCTCCGTTGCGGTCCGTGATCACCCCTCGATAAGCGTGGATCACTTCATCGCGCAAAGTGCGTGCCGCGCCTTGTTCCTGCAGAAAGGCATAACCTTTTTCTGTATTGGGCATCACTTGCAGATGCGCCAAATGCCAGACGAGCGCGATCGGCAGGGCCGACAGCGCCAAAACCACGCCTACGCCCCGCGCGCGCAAAAAAACGGGTCCGCCGGCCCGACTGCGCACGAGTCTCCTGACAGTGGCATTTTTTTTGGTCATGGCTGGACGATTACCACTTGGTTGATTTCAGGTACGATCATGTTTAATTCTTTAACAGCCAACTGTTCCACTCGGGCGTAGGCCGCGAGAGAGCTTTTTTCCAGCAGGAGTTGGCCGGATTCC
>DJFO01000104.1:0-229 GCA_002432555.1 Marinagarivorans sp. UBA5870 | reverse complement strand
GGGATTGGCGCGGAACGGCATTCGAAGCTTTTTTAGATTTTCTCAGCCACTCGCATGATCGCACTGCGCGACCGAATGTTCTGGCGAAGCTCGTCGGCACCGGCTTTTATTGTTTTGCCAATGGCTTTTAATTGGTGTTGTTGCATCGCCACGGTTATCGGCAGACCCTTCGGGAAATTTTCGCCGCGCGACTCATGCCGTATAAACCGCTTGACGATGCGGTCTTCCA
>DJFO01000211.1:3364-18454 GCA_002432555.1 Marinagarivorans sp. UBA5870 | reverse complement strand
GCCCGCGTCTTTGGTGGCCTGGCGTTGTGAGTCGTTGAAGTAGGCCGGCACGGTAATAACGGCTTCCGTGACGGTTTCACCGAGATAGTCTTCCGCAGTTTTTTTCATCTTTTTCAAAACTTCGGCGGAAATTTGCGGCGGTGCTTTTCTCTCGCCTTTTGCTTCGACCCAGGCGTCGCCGTTGTCGGCTTTGGCGATTTTGTAGGGCACCATGGAAATGTCTTTCTGCACCACATCGTCGTTGAATTTGCGACCGATCAAGCGCTTCACCGCAAACAGGGTGTTTTTCGGATTGGTGACCGCCTGGCGCTTCGCACTTTGCCCGACCAGAATTTCACCGTCTTCGGTAAAGGCCACTATGGACGGCGTAGTGCGATCGCCTTCGGCGTTCTCGATCACCTTGGGTTTATCACCTTCCATAATCGCGACGCACGAGTTGGTGGTACCCAAATCGATGCCTATAATTTTGCCCATGTCTAATCTCCTCGCGGCTTTATGCCGTTTTCTAAACTGGTGCGAAGGACCAGGTTATAAATCAGTCGTTGTGAATGGTTAAATCTTTTTCTGCCGCATCTGCCGCGGCAGCTTTGATGCCTGTGAATATTGGCCCTGTTCGGCTAAATTCAAGCCGGGTTTGGGGCTTTATTTCTCAGGCGACCGCAGGCTCTATCTCCCAAGCCGCCGCAGACGCTATCTCTCAAGCCGCCGCAGAGGCTATCTCCCACGCCGCCGCAGGCGCTATTTCTCACCCCGCGGCAGGTGCTATTTCTCAGCCCGCGGCCGGCGCTTTGGCGACTACGACCATCGCCGGGCGCACCAGCCGGCCGTGCAGGGTGTAACCGCGCTGGAACACGTTCAGCACCGTATTGGGTTCCACATCGCGATTCTCCAGGGCCGCCATCGCCTGATGCAGCTGCGGATCGAACGGCTCGCCGTGGGGATCTATGGCTTCCACTTGCTGCCGTTTGAGAGCGTCCAGCAGGGTCTTCAAGGTCAATTCCACCCCTTCCACCAGCGCGCTCAGTTCCGCATTCGCTTCGCCGGCGGCAATCACGGTGCGCTCCAGGTTATCGGCTACGGGCAGAAGATCGCCGACGAATTTCTCTAGGGCGAACTTGTGCGCTTTCTCCACGTCCTGCTGGGCGCGACGGCGCACGTTCTGCATTTCGGCCTGCACCCGCAGGCTCTGTTCTTTGGCTAAGGCCACTTCGTTTTTTAAGTCTTCGACCTGTTGCAGAAGAGCCGCTGCACTTGGCTCCCCGGCCGATTCCGCGCTGGCGGAACTCAGGTCCACCTGGTCATCTTGCAGTTCTTCCACGGGATTATGGTCTTGCGTCACGGTGTTGATCTCCTCTTCGAACTTGCGGGGGGCTTATGATCGGCTCTTTATGGGGGCAGGCCGGGGACATTCAAGGGCCGGCGGCAACGCTGGCGTCCCCTGGCACGGCCTGGCAAACTACTGTATAAATAACCACCTTTTCAGCCTCCCCAAGGGACATCGAGCGTGCTTACCCATCTGCAAGTCACCGACTTCACCCTGGTCAATCATCTCAGCGTGGATTTTGGACCGGGCCTTACGGTTTTGACGGGCGAAACCGGTGCCGGCAAATCGATTTTGCTGGATGCTCTCAGCCTCGCGCTCGGCGACCGTGCCGAAGCGGACAAGGTGCGCGGTGGCGCAGAGCGGGCAGAGGTAAGCGCCTGCTTTGATATCACCCGGTTGGTGCACGTGCGGCATTGGTTGGAGGAAGCGGATCTCGGCCCAAGCGAGTGTGTCGTGCGTCGGGTAGTTACCCAGGAGGGCCGGTCGCGCGCCTATATTAATGGGCAGTTAGTAACCCTCGCCCAACTGCGCGCCCTCGGCGACCGCCTGCTGGATATCCACAGTCAGCACGAACACCAGTCCCTGTTGCAGACCGCCACTCACCGTCGGCTGCGTGATGACTTCGGCCAGCACCAGGGCTTGGCGGCCTCGGTCAAAGACGCCTTCAACCGCTGGCACGCCTTGGCTGATGCAGCCGCCCAGATTCGCAATAGCAGCGCCGAACTCAATGCTCGCTACCAACTGCTGCGGTATCAGGTGGAGGAACTCGATCAACTCGCTCTCGCCGAAGGCGAGCTGGAACACCTGGAAAACCGCCAGCGCCACCTTACCCACGCTGTGCAGATTCAACAGACTTGCCAGCACCTGAGTGAAATCTGCAGCGAGAGCGACGATTCCGTAGAAAACCGCCTGCACCACGCCTTGCAGTTGTTGCACCAGTTGCCGGTGAAATCCTCGCGTCTTGAAGAAGTGGAGGGGATGCTGCAGGGCGCGTTGATTCAAGTGGAGGAGGCCCAGCGCGAGTTGCAGCGCTACATGGGGTCCGCCGAGGACCAGGAGGACGACCTGCCGGCGATCGAGCAGCGGTTGACGGCCGTTTACGAGATAGCACGCAAACACCGTCTGCCGGCCGCGGAGCTGGCGGGACTGCATCAGACGCTGGCCGGGGAATTGGGCGGGCTGCAGAGTGGCGATGACCAGCTGGCGGAGCTTGAATCCGCCTGCGCCGCAGCGCTCGCCCAATATACCCAGGCGGCGGCCAAGCTCAGCGCCGCCCGACTTAAGACGGCCAAATCGCTCGCGAAAGCGGTGAATCAGCAGTTGGCCGCGCTCGCCCTCGGCCACGGGGTCTTCGAAATCAGCCTGACCCCTTTGACGGAGCCGGGTCGCTGGGGCTTGGAGGCGGTAGAATTTCTGATCAGCACCGTTCCGGGTCAACCCGCGCGTCCGCTTGGTAAGATCGCCTCGGGCGGCGAACTTTCCCGCATCAGCCTGGCCATTCAGGTGGTGGTCGCGAAAACCTCAGTGATACCGACGTTGGTATTCGACGAGGTGGACGCGGGAATAGGGGGTGCAACGGGTGATGTGGTTGGCCAGCTCCTGCGGCAATTAGGGGATAGCGCGCAGGTCCTGTGCGTGACGCACCTGGCGCAAGTCGCCAGCAAGGCGCACCATCATCTGAAGGTGGAAAAAACGGTATCCAAAAAAGGCGCCGTGACCAGCATCAGCAGCCTTCAAGGAGAGGACAAGGTGGTGGAGATTGCGCGCATGATGGGCGGAGCGATCGAATCTCAGCAATCATTGGCCCATGCGCGGGAAATGCTCGGGGTCTGACGGGATGTTCAATGGCCGATGCGACGGAACGCACCGGTGCGGGACTATTTTTTGACGGGCTTACCGTAGAGCACCAGACNNGGCGTCGTAGAACTCTTCGACGCGGCCGCACACCACGCAGACCAGGTGGTCGTGGTGCTTGCCGCTGTCCAATTCAAAAACCGAGTGGCCGCCATCAAAATTGTGGCGCTCGACCAGGCCTGCCTGCTCGAACTGGGTCAGCACCCGGTAGACCGTCGCAAGACCGACGTCTTCGCCGGAATCCAACAATGCCTTATAGACTTCCTCAGCGCTCAGGTGGCGCTCCTTGGACTGTTCCAAGAACTGCAGAATCTTGACGCGCGGCAAGGTGACTTTGAGGCCCGCTTTGCGCAGCTCTTGGTTTTCGGTCATGGGGGGTCTCTCCGGCGCAGTCGATTTGTAACCCTGAAGGTTGTGCCGGGGTTGGGCTAACCCGAGGCATGGATAGAGGGCGTTTGCCGTTCCTCCAGGATGGGGTATTATCCCCCCCCGCATCCGATTCTGGAACCCCGACATGCAAAAAAAAATCACTCAGCTGCTCCTTTGCGCGGTGCTGACCGCTGCCGGCGGAGTGGGTTTAAATGGTTGTTCTTATTTAAAATTCCCCGGCGTTTACCGGATCGCCGTGCAGCAGGGCAACATCATTGACCAGAAAAAAGTCGACCAATTGAAAGTCGGCATGAGCAAACGCCAGGTGCAGTTTGTGATGGGTTCGCCGCTGCTGAACGATGCCTTTCATGAGAATCGCTGGGACTACATTTACCAACTGCGCAAAGGGGATGAAACCCTGCGCAACCGCCGCTTCACGCTGTATTTTGCGGACGATAAGCTGGTGCGCTATGAGGGCGATTACGAACCCAACACGGAGAAGCCAGTGGACGATAACTACATAGAAGACGCGGAAAAGACCGAAGGTTAGGCCTCGGTCTCCCCGCCGGCCGTTTTAGTGGCGCGCTTGCGGCGCGTTTCCTTCGGGTCGGAGATGAGCGGACGATAGATTTCAACCCGGTCCCCTGCCTGCAGTTCGTACTGGCGCGCCGGTGCCAGTCCCTTGGTGCCGAGCGTCTGGCCAAAAATTCCCATGGGTGCACTTTCGAGATCCAGTTCCGGAAAAAACTCCGCAATGCCCGACTGCACCGCCGCCTGATAGGCCGTGGTGCCGGCTGCCACCTGTAGCGCAATGATTTTTTGGCGGTGCGGGAGCGCGTAAACCACTTCCACCGCTACTGTGGGCTTGTCGCTCATTCTGTACCCCTCAAGACCGCTTGCCGTAAATGACCTGGGCGCGCCGGCAGACGGCGTCCACCTGTTCATTGATCAGCTGATTCATAATCTGCCCCGCCGCCAGGCCAAGCAAAAAGTTGGAGAACTCATATTCGAGGCGGAAGAACACCTGGCAGCTTTCGTTGGCCATGGGTCGAAACTCCCACCGGCCGCGAAAAAATCGGAACGGCCCGGTGACCAACTCCATGGCGATGGAGGAGGGGACGTGCAATTGGTTGCGCGTGGTGAAGCTTTGACGCAGCCCGGCCTTTTCCAGGTCGAGACGTGCCGTCACCCAGTCCGGCCCGCGCTCGAGCACGGCCGCGCCGCGGCAGCCGCTCATGTAATGGGGATAAGTCTCGATATCGTTGACCAGGTCGAACATTTGTTGCGGCTGGTAAGGTACCAGGGCGCTGCATTCAATTCTTTTTGTCATTCCCACTATCCGTCGGGGCGCTGATCGTGACGGGTGCCGGCACCGGATCAAAGCCGCCTCTATCTGCTTAAAAATCATCGCTTGAATATCATTGGCCGTTACCGGCCGGTCCACCAGAGCCCAAGGCGGCACACAGGACCACTGCCTGAGGCAGTGGTGAAGCACCTGGCTGGTGGCAAAATGCCGCGCATTGTAGCGCCTATTTTTCCTTTCGCCCAAAGCCCACCGCTGGCGAAACGCGCGATTATCTTTATAATGCGCGCCCTATGTCGACGAAAAACAAAAATTCTTCACAGAGCAGCACAATTGCTCTGAACAAGCGCGCCAAGTTTGACTTCTTTATCGAAGAACGCTTTGAGGCGGGTATAGTCCTGGCCGGCTGGGAAGTTAAAAGCCTGCGCGCTGGCAAAGGTCAACTGACCGACAGCTATGTGATTTTCAAGGATGGGGAGGCCTGGCTCCTCGGTTCGCAAATCCAGCCCTTGGCCACCGTCTCCACCCACTTCGTCAGCGATCCCACACGCACTCGCAAGCTTCTGCTCAAGCATCGGCAGCTCCGCGAGCTGCGCGAGGCTGTGGAGCAAAAAGGTTATACGGTGGTGGCTACCGCTCTCTACTGGAAAAATCATCTGGTGAAATGCGAGATCGCCCTTGCGAAAGGCAAAAAGCAGCACGACAAGCGAGATACCGAGAAAGACCGGGATTGGAACCGGGAGAAACAGCGAGCCATGAGCCACCCCGCGCCCTAGCGCGGGTGGGTTCGGTTTACCGGCCGAAGTTTACTAAGGGTTTATCGGGTTTTATTAGGGCGTTATCTAGAGTCGGATCGTGTCGCTCCCGGCCCCCGCGAAACCCTGCAGCAGTTGCAGTTGGTCTTGTTGTATGCGGATCGCCTGAACATTCGCCGCCGTAATGTCCACCTCGCGCCCCAATTCCCGGCGCAAAGTCGCTTCGATATTTTCCTCCGTCATGGGGCCGGTCACTTTTACCGCGCGCAGGCCGTTTTCACTACCGCTGTCAGAGAGGCCGCCGGGGAAGTAGATGGTGCCCTGATGAAAGTCGATCGCAAACGCGACCAGACCGGGAATGATCCACAGCAAGAGCCCTATGCCGTCGAGCAGGGCAACCACCGGATCGATGCGGCCGCTTTTTTGCCCCTGGCGCTCCGGATACAGAAGTACGCCGCAGCCAATGCTGCTGAGTAAGTAGGCCCCAAGACCCACACCCATCAAAGTCGTTTTTGCGGACATCAGTCATTCCTCCTCTCAGATCTACCACGTCCAGCCGATTGGCTGCGCTCGGTTATTGCAGGCGAAGATTATCAAAATAAAGTTCCAGGTCCTGACCCTTGGTAATGGAATACCAGCTTACGCTCGTGATGTGGTGCTGCTCTAACGAGGCGCCCGTGGTGAGATCCATGGTGAAGTCATTGAATCCCGGTCCCACATCGAACGCCTTGTAGCGAAGAATTTTCATCCCGTTCTCGGCGCTATAGATATTCACCGCGATCTGCACTGTCTGCCCATGCGGCGAATAGACTTCAAACCGCAAGGCTTTGAACCTTGACCAGTCGTGCCACGGATTGTAGAGGACAAATCCCGACCACCGGGCGGTTGCCGGCATCCACACACGGGCCACCTGGCTTGGATTATCCGTCCAGGCGGCCGGCGCCCGCTGAAATTTGACCTTGCCACGCGCCGCGCGGCCCACATAGCCGCGGGTCACCGGCTGGTCGAAGTTCATTAGGAGCGGAAAGTCGCGGTCCCGCAGCACTTGTTTATAGCCTGCCATCAGCAGCGGCCAGAAGCCGCCGAGCAATACTGCTCCAGCGAGACCCAGCGCGGCGGCCCGCCTCCGCCGTGTGATGGGGTGCGGAAGCCTGGTTCGGGTGGCATAAAACGCGGCGCAAGCGCCGGCGATACCGAACAAATTGCGCCCCATATCGTCCCAACTTCGTTCGCGTTGCAACAGCGGCTGGACCAGCTCGATGATGCCGCCGAAAGTTAGGCTGAACAATGCGGTACCTAACATTAAATAGGCGAGGTTCCAATGCGGGCGAGTGCGACGCAGATAGAGCAAAAGGGTGATCTGCACTATAAAAAACAAAACTGTATGGCTCGCTTCGTGAACTTCTCGTATCAATTGGCTGCCATAGGGATTGGGTACTCGCAGAGCGAGCGGGGCATAGAGCAGCGCGGCGAGGATCGCCAACAGTAGTAGCGCGGAGCGTGATACTCCCATAGGAACGACATCCCGACTTGAAAAGTGGCAAGCCGCCACCAATATTACAAAACTCGGGACAAATCAATGGACTGCCCTTATACTGCCCGACCAATTTAACCCATCCGGGGGCGATTAGGATTCGACGCTGGTAACAAGATCCAAGGTGCATGTGGTGATGACAGCGAATCACCTTAATCCAAAGCTGTAAACGAATAGTCGCAAACGACGATTCATACGCTCTAGCCGCTTAAACCCGGTTAGCGGTCGACGCCAAGGTGCCAGTACCGCGGTGTTGACTGTCATATAGAACTGGATCGCCTGGCCGCTCGGCTTGCGGTTGTCAGGTTAACTCTTAGCAAGCTCGTGTAGCGCGTCCTGCCCGCCGGGCTGCGCCAACACTAAATCAATAGACGGAACCTAAACATGTAGAGCCGCGGATTGCGTGCTGGCGGACGCGGGTTCAAATCCCGCCGCCTCCACCAACCCCACAAATGCCCCGCTAAGCGGGGCATTTTTTTTGGTGGGTTTGGTGGATGCGGCGGGATTCCGAATCAACTGCGCCGGGTTCACAAAACGCCGGGAGCGTTTTGGACCGCCGGATGGCGCCCGAAGGGTCAGGGCCACGGATGGCCCTGAGTCCAATCCCGCCGCCCGGGCTGCTGCCAGATCATTGGCGCTCGGGGATGCAGGCAATGCAGGGCATTGCCAGGAAACGAAACGTCTGGAACATTTTGGAACGCGGTGCGGCATTTCCACCAGGGGTGGGGCCGAGTCCAATCCACCGCCTCTCGCCTTCCTCGTCCGCACGTCGCCTCTCCATTTTGGAAAGTGCAGTCACTTTACAGCCACGTCCTCTATCCATGACCGGCCGCTCTGCCGCCATTCTCACACCAACTTCCGCTTCGCGCCTTTGATGGTGTACCTTAGGTAAATTTATTTACCTCCATAACATCAATTATGAAAATCCTGATCTCCTGGGTCGGCAAAGCTGATTTAGATGGTGTAAAAACACCCGATGCGCCCGGCCCGCTCCTGCGTATCGTCAAACATGAGAGGTACGATGAGATCCATTTGCTCCGCAACCAGCCGGAAGGCTCATCCGAGCCACTGAAGGTGGAGCTGACTCGAGTATCGGGGTGTAAGATTGAAGAACACCCGGTTCGACTGACCAGTCCTATTCATTTCGCTGATATATATAAAGCCTTAGACGGTCTCTTGTCTCACCTGAGCAAGCGGCACCGCAACCCGGAATTTACCATCCAGCTCACTTCTGGCACCCCGGCAATGACCGCGGTTTCGATTTTGGTCGGCAAAACCAAGTATTCCGCGAGGTTTGTCCAGGCCTCCAAAGAACAGGGCGTGCAGCTAGAGGATATCCCCTTCGATATATCCGCCGACTTCTTGCCATCCATCGCCAAAAAGCAGGACCAGAGGCTTGAAGGACTGTTTGCAGGTGTTGCACCGGATACCGCTGCCTTTAACGATATCCTCTCTCAAAGTGCCGTGATGGATGTGCTGAAGCAAAAAGCCGCCGTGCTGGCACAGCGCGACGTTCCCGTCCTTATCTACGGCGAGACTGGAACCGGAAAGGAGCTGTTCGCCAGGGCTATCCACAACACGAGCGCTCGCGCTGACAAGCCCATGCTGGTGCTGAACTGCGGAGCAATCCCAAGGGATTTGGTCGATGCCACCCTATTTGGCTACACCAAGGGGGCATTTACTGGCGCCACTAAAGATACCCCCGGCTTCTTCGGGGATGCCAACGGCGGCACCCTGTTCCTCGACGAGTTTGGCGAGTTGCCGCTAGACTCCCAGGTACGCTTATTGAGGGTTTTGCAGGATGGCATTTATACCCAGGTTGGCTCAACCCTAGCCAAATCTACGGATGTGCGTATCATCGCTGCGACCAACAAGAACTTAATGGATGAAGTGGCGGCGGGAAGGTTTCGGGAGGATCTGTTCTACCGGGTTGCCATAGGGGTTCTCCATCTCCCGCCACTGCGGGAAAGGGTTGACGATTTGCTCCTGCTGACGAACAGCATGCTGGCTAAGATTGCCAATGAAACGTCACCGCCTTCGGATGTGAAAAGTAAAAAACTTTCCGTAAAGGCAAGGAAAGTTATTCAGGGCTACCATTGGCCGGGAAATGTGCGAGAGCTACAAGCAACACTGCTGAGAGCCACGCTTTGGCATGCAGGCGACACCTTGAGCGACGAAGACATCCGAAGAGCTCTGATGAGCATCGCACCCAGTAAAGCGGGCGTGCTTGAGCATGATGTAACACAAGGTATTGATATAAACCAAATTATTTCGTCAGTCTGTCGCCACTACATCGAACAGGCGCTGACGGTAAGCAATGGCAGCAAAAGCAAAGCGGCGGAATTGCTGGGTTTGAAAAACTACCAAACGCTAAGCAATTGGATGGAAAAATACGGCATAGAATAGTACAAATAATAAACTGGCACGGCCTTAGCAATAAGGCCGATATGGACAGAATAATTTTTATGCAATCAACCAACTTCGAGCATCTGCGACCACACTGGCCTGATCTGGCCAGCTTGTGTGGTTATGCTGAGCAGTATGTGAGTTCAGACCCGCAAAGTGCTCTGATTAAGTTGCGATGTTTTGCCGAGCTGCTAGTCGGGGAAGTGTATTCCGTATTTCATTTGCCTACTTATCCCAATGACAAATTCCTGGATCGCCTGCAAAGCTCAGCCCTGGAGGCATCTGTTGGTGATAGAGCCATCCTCGATAAGCTCCATGCCATCCGTAAAGTCGGCAATCGCGCCGCTCACGAAGGCAAATTCGGCAAAGGCGATAGTCTTTGGCTGCTGAAGGAAGCCCACATCCTCAGCTATTGGCTCCTCTTGCTGACAAAAAAAGGGTCGAAGGCAGATCTCAAGCCCTTCGTCATGCCGCAATCCCTCAATGCGAAGCCAGCACCCAAAAAAGATGAGGAACATAAAGCACGTCTCGAGCAAGCGCTGAACGAATTGGAGGCTGCCAAAGGCCGCGAAGAAAAAGCCGCGCAAGAGAATGCCAAGCTCAAACAGCAACTGAGTGAGGCGGAGAAGACGCAAAACGAAGAGGCCAGCAAGCAAGCGCTGAATCATCTCGAGCTTAATGAGGCAGAGACCCGGCGCCGACTAATCGACCGCGATCTATACAGCGCGGGCTGGAACATTGACCTGATTAATAACGCCAATACCGAGGAGGTATGGCGTGAAGTCAAAGTGTTGGACCAGCCAACCAACAGCGGCGATGGTTATTGTGACTACGTCCTCTGGGACGCCAACAGCAAGCCCCTGGCGGTAGTAGAAGCAAAACGCACAAGGGAAAGCGCAGAGATCGGCCGCAAACAAGCCGTGCTCTATGCGGATGCCTTGGAAAAAGAGCATGGCCAGCGGCCTGTCATCTTTTTAACCAATGGCAAAGACATCTACATCCTCGACGACGGCCAAGGCTACGGTCTTCGCACGCTCTACGGCTTCTACAGCAAAGAAAGCGTGCAATACCTGATTCGTCAACGCACCACCCGTGGCGATCTGCTCAGCACACCCGTTCGTACCGATATCGCTGGGCGGGATTATCAGATCGAAACCATTACTCGCGTGTGTGAACGCTTTGTTAAACAGCATCGTAAAGCCCTCGTCGTACAAGCCACAGGTACGGGCAAAACCCGAGTATCCATTGCACTTTCGAAGCGCATGATCGATGCGGGATGGGCGAAACGCATACTGTTTTTGTGCGATCGTAAAGAGCTGCGAAAGCAAGCGGGCAAGGCTTTCACCGAATATCTGAGCGAACCGGTATTCATCGTCGGCAAAAGTAAAAAGGCCGACATGCACCATGCTCGCATTTACATCGCCACCTATCCCGGCATGATGCGGGTCATGGAAAGATTTGATCCGGGTTATTTTGATTTGATCATCGCTGACGAATCCCACCGCTCTATCTATAACGTCTATGGCGACTTATTTAAATATTACGATTCTCTTCAGCTGGGTCTTACGGCAACCCCGGTAGAAATGGTTAGCCGGTCTACCACTCAATTGTTTGGCTGCGATTACAAAATGCCAACAGCTAATTATCCGCTGGAACAAGCCGTGGCAGATAAAAACCTGGTGCCATTTAAAGTGGTTAGCCACACCACGCAATTCCTGCGCGAAGGCATTAAAGGCAAATCCCTAAGCGACGAACAAATCGCCGCGCTGGAAGATCAAGGCATAGATCCTAATACCCTAGACTTCGATGCAAAAGCCATCGACGATGCCGTCTACAACAAAGATACCAATCGCCTCATTCTGCGCAACTTAATGGAGCGAGGTCTGCGTATGGGAGATGGCCAAACCCTCGGCAAAACCATTGTGTTTGCCCGCAATATTAAACACGCCGGCATATTGGCTGATCTGTTCGGGGAGATGTACCCAGAATTCGGTGGCAGTTTTTGCCAGGTGATTCACTCCAAATTCGAGCGCGCCGAAGAATTAATCGACGATTTCAAACTCGCAAACGACAGCAAAAAGAAAATCACCATCGCCATTTCCGTGGATATGCTGGATACCGGCATCGATGTGCCGGAAGTGCTCAATCTCGTTTTCGCCAAGCCGGTCAAATCCAAGGTGAAGTTCTGGCAGATGATTGGTCGCGGTACACGCCTCTCCGACAATTTGTTTGGCCCCGGGTTACACAAAACCAAATTCCTTATCTTCGACCATTGGGCCAACTTTGAATACTTCGAGCTTAACCATGAGGAGGAAGACGTTCGCCCGGTTAAATCGCTGAGCCAAAAGCTATTTGAAGCCCGTGTTCGCTGGGCGGAAACCGCATTACGTAAAGCGGAAATGGAGCAGTTCTACGCCGCAGTAGAGCTGATTAAGCAGGATATAGATTCGTTGGATGACAACTGCATCGCCATCAAAGACAACTGGCGCATTAAAAGTCAGTATCAAGATGTAGAGGTGCTCAAACAGTTCGCGCCGGTTACCAAAAACGCGCTTTACGAGCAAGTAGCACGGCTTATGCAATGGCGCAATATTCAAGGCAGGGGCGAAGCCCTGCGCTGGGATATGGAAATAATATGCGCACAACAAGCACTGCTGGATAAGTCCGATGACATCCACGAAATTCGAGCAAAAATCCAATACAAAATGGGTCGCNNGCCATGCACCGCAACGAGGTGCGGCAAAAGGCCGAAACCATTCGCTTATTACAGCAAGACGAGTTTTGGAAAACCGCCGATGTCAGTCAGTTGGAGAAGGCTCGGTTAAAGCTAAGGGACGTGATTCACTTGCGTGAAAAAGAAAAGCCTCTGCCGCCTGGTAAACAGCATATATACGATATACCGGAAGACCCTACTCGAATCCATATCAGCGAACTCAAAACAAACATCCGAAACGTGGATTACGAGATCTATCGGCAAGAGGTGGAAAAAACTCTCCGACCCTTGTTTGAACAAAACCCCATTCTGCAAAAAATCCGAGCTTGCCAGCCGATTACCGAAGCAGAGCTTAATCAGCTCAATGCCTTGGTCCACACTCAGAATGCGCGGGTGGATTTAAACCTGCTCAAAGAGTTCTTCCCGGAATCCTCCGTAGGCGTAGACCAACTCCTGCGCACCATTATTGGCTTGGATAGTAGGGCAGTGCAGAAAAAATTCGAACAGTTCATTCAACAGCACCACATCCGCCTAAACAGTCTGCAACAGCGCTTTCTGGCTCTGTTGAAAAACGAAATTTGCACCACCGGCCAAATCAGCCTTAGCCGTTTATATGAGCAGCCATTCTCTACGCTTCACCAAAATGGCGTAGACGGGCTATTCAAAGATGAAGAAGCCCACCTCATCGCAGAATTTGTAGCAGGCTTTACCGTGGAACTGGGGCAATTCAAAAGCCAAATACAAACTCAAACTCAAACCAATCCGTAGGTCGGCAAAGCGATGATCCGACACTTCGGATGCCTTCCGACGTAAACCAAAGACCTTAGAAATACAATGAGAAGTAAATGATTACAGGCCTACTTAAAAGCAAAATCGACAAACTCTGGGAAGAATTCTGGACAGGAGGCATTACCAATCCCCTAACGGTTATCGAGCAAATCACCTTCCTGATGTACGCCCGTCTGCTGGATATGAATGAAACCACAGATGAGAAAAAGGCCGCGCGAACCAAAAAGCCATTTAAGCGACGCTTTAACGAGAAGCAGCAACACCTGCGTTGGCAAAGCCTAAAAAATATTGAATCCGCTGAGAAGCTCTTCAGTACGATCAGAGACGAACTCTTCCCCTATTTGAAAAGCACCGCCAATGGGGACAGTTTATTCGCAGATTTCATGAAAGACGCTCAGTTAATGATTCAAAAGCCGACGCTTTTGATGAAGGCGTTCAGCATGATCGACAAACTGCCGCTCGAAAAATCGGACGTTAAAGGCGACTTGTATGAATACCGGCTCAGCAAACTCACCACGGCAGGCATTAATGGCCAATTCCGCACCCCACGCCATATTATCCGCGCCATCGTGGAGATGATGGACCCAATCGCCACAGACCGCATCTGCGATCCAGCTTGCGGCACCGCTGGCTTCCTAGTCACCGCTTACGAATTTATTCTGGAAAAATACAGCTCGCCGGAAGGCACCATTGAAGAAGTGTTGTTGGACACCGATGGCCACCCGCAACTGGATGACAAAGGCAAGCCGCTCACCCAAAAAATTTATACGGGAGACTTATTGGCCGAACACCGCAAGCATGTGGATACGGATATGTTCCACGGCTTCGACTTCGACGCCACCATGCTGCGCATTGCCGCTATGAATCTCGTGATGCATGGCGTAGCGGAACCGGATATTCATTATCAAGATACTCTAAGCCAACGATTTACCGAGAACTACCCACACGCGGCTAACGACGGCTTCGACCTAATCCTCGCCAATCCGCCCTTTAAAGGCAGTCTGGATGAAGAGGACGTTGCCCCAGAGCTGCTGCGAGTGGTGAAAACCAAAAAAACCGAATTACTGTTTGTGGCCTTAATCCTGCGCATGCTCAACACCGGTGGCCGTGCCGCGGTCATCGTGCCCGATGGCGTTTTGTTCGGCTCATCCAATGCGCACCAACAACTGCGAGCGGAGCTGATTGAGAATAATCAATTGGAGGGTATTGTCAGTTTGCCCAGTGGGGTGTTTAAACCCTATGCCGGGGTGAGCACGGCAATCATCGTTTTCACGAAAGGCGGATCAACCGAGCGAGTTTGGTTTTACGATCTCCTTGCCGATGGTTTTTCGCTTGACGACAAGCGCACACCTCTAAAAGGTGAGAGCAGCAACGATCTACCTGATGCAATTTCACAGTGGAAGAAGTATCGCGCTTTGATCGATAAAAGTTCTCGTGCAGCTACCATTGAAAAGCAGTTTGGCGATAAATCGCAGAAAGCGTTTGTGGTAGATGCCGAGGCAATTAAGGCGAATAAATACGATCTCTCCATTAATCGCTATATGGAAGTGGCGTATCAGGAGGAGGAGTATGAGTCACCTAAGAAGATTCTCAAGAAACTAAAAGCATTGGAAAATGACATTCTCCGTGACTTAGATGAACTGGAGAAAATGCTATGAGTTGGCCTGTAGTTAAGCTTCATGACATTTGCAGGCCAAAACAGTGGAAAACAATTGCGGCAAGCAACTTGCTCGAGTCTGGATACCCCGTTTACGGAGCAAACGGAAAAATTGGCTTCTATTCAGAGTTTACGCATGAATCACCGACTCTGATGATTACTTGTCGCGGTGCCACCTGCGGAAACGTCCATATTTCTGAGCCTAAGTCCTATATCAATGGCAATGCAATGGCTTTAGATGATATAGATTCCAGCGCTGTCGACCTCAAGTATCTTTATTATTTCTTTTTGAAAAGAGGATTTGATGATGTGATTTCTGGCTCTGCACAGCCGCAAATCACCGGTCAGGGATTAACTAAGATTGAAATCCCCCTCCCACCCCTAAC
>DJFO01000211.1:0-3336 GCA_002432555.1 Marinagarivorans sp. UBA5870 | reverse complement strand
GGTGATCCGGTGACTAATCCGAAAGGATTTAAGAAGGTCCCCCTAACCGAGCTGGCAGATGTTATAACGGGGTTTGCATTCAGGAGCAATGAATACATCAATGACTCGCAAGAAGCGGTGCGGCTATGCAGAGGGGCAAACACACTCACTGGATATTTTGATTGGAGCGATACTGCGTACTGGTCAAAAAATAAATTGGAAAAGCTAGATGGTTATTTAATAAAAGCAGGAGATATTATTCTCGCTATGGATCGTCCGTGGATATCAAGCGGGCTAAAAGTGTGTGTTTTTCCTAAAAATCAGCGAGATACATATCTGGTTCAGCGAGTAGCTAGATTGCGTCCTCGTCGTGAGTCCCATACAGATTACATTTTCAGTTGCATTAAGTCGCAAGCTTTCGAAAGGCATTGTTGCCCAACTGAAACGACGGTACCACATATATCTCCAGTTGAGCTTAAAAACTTTGAAGTCCTACGTCCAAACTCTGAACTCATCGACAAGTACCATTCGATTGTTTCAATAATCAACAGCAGTTTAAGAAAGACGGCTCATAGTGGGACTGGCATTGAAGATCTCTTCTCTGCTTTGAATCAGAAAGCGTTTTCAGGTCAGCTATAGGAGAGAAAGCAAATGGACTTGTTTGATCCGTTAACGATAAAGATTATCTTGCCCGCAAAATCTGCCCCTGCTCAGAAAGTTGGTGGGAATTTTGTACATAAGCTGATTTTCAGAGAAACGACAGTAGAAGCTCAAATCGGAGATTCGCGGTTCCCTGGGTATTTCAAGCTCATTACAGGGTTGCAGCCTCCTTTGGATTGCGTTTACCTGAAAGATCCTAATGCCAGAGGAAAATGCCAGGATGGTATGGTTTCTCTCAAAGCAAAGGCGCCTTTTGCCTTAGAAAACTGGCCGGAAGATATCCAGCTAAGTTGGGAACAATTTCCGGAGCAGGCATTTACCACGGTGCCTTGTGAAATTAGCGAACTTTGGCGTCATCAATTTCAGTTTAAAGAGGAGGATGCAGGGCGCGGTTTTCCAGGTCTTCGAAAGCCTCAACTAGGTGCGCTTCACGCCATCGTGGGCTATTTCGCAACTGATTTACAGGTGGAACCTGCGACTGTTGTATTACCCACCGGAACGGGTAAAACGGAAACCATGCTGGCCACCATGGTATATCAGCGATGTGGGAAAATTTTGGTAATAGTGCCATCTGATTCACTTCGGTCACAAATCTCCAAAAAAATTATCGATTTGGGCTATTTGCCGGAGCTAACCGTCGTCCCAGCCGATATTGCGCTCCCTAACGTTGCGATTATTAAAAAAGGCATTCGTTTAGCTGAAGAGGCTGAGCAGTTGGCCGATGCATCCAACGTTTTGGTTGCAACGACTAGCGTGTTGTTTAGTTTCTCTGAGATAGCATTGAATGCGCTATGTAAGTCGTGTACCCATCTCTTTGTCGATGAGGCTCATCATATATCCGCATCTTCCTGGCAGGCCATTCGTGAGAGATTCCAAGACAAACGCGTAGTCCAGTTTACGGCGACTCCGTTCAGAAGTGATAAGAAGTCCCTTGGGGGCAAGATTATCTATAACTACACCGTGGGGGAGGCACAGCGCGCTGGCTATTTCACGAATGTGAACCTGTTGCCTGTAGAGGAGTATTACTCTGACGTAATGGACCACGCCATCGCGGATAAGGCTATAGCTCAACTGCGTGCTGATTTGGGCAATGGTCTGGACCACTTGCTTATGGCTTGTACAAGTAATAAGCATCGGGCAGAAGAACTCGCGGTTATTTATAAAAAGCTAGCGCCGGATCTTAATCCAATTGTTGTTCATTCCGGTTATTTCAAAACGGAGGTGAGAAACCGCCTCGATAAGCTGTTAAGTAGGCAATCTAGAATCGTTATTTGTGTAGATATGCTGGGGGAAGGATACGATCTACCTAACTTAAAAATTGCCGCCCTGCATGATCATCATAAGAGTCTAGCGGTAACTCTACAATTCATCGGCCGTTTTACACGTGTCAACCAAGATCAAAACCTCGGGCGGGCCAGTGTAGTAATGAATGTTGCAGACCACGATGTGGAGGGTGAGTTGCAACACTTATATTCAATAGGAGCTGACTGGGACACCGTTCTTAGGCGACTCTCCGAAGGAAGAATTGCAAGAGAGATTAGGCTGCAACAGGTGGTTGACGCCTTAAAAGGCAAGGGCGATTTGCACGATCATATTTCTCTTTGGAACCTGGAGCCCAGCTGTTCAGCAGTGCTATTTAAAACCTCTTGTGAACACTGGGCGCCTGAAAGGTATCAAGAAGAGCTACCTAAGTTCGAGGAGTCCTGGCACGCAATTGCAGACGATGAAAATTTGCTTGTGGTGCTCGCTATTCAAGCATCCTCCGTCCAGTGGGGAAACTATAAAGACCTTAAAGATACGAATTACAAGATATTGATTGCACATTGGGACCCCGACAGAGCCGCCTTGTTTATTTTTTCGAATGATTACAAGGCTTTTCGAATAGAAAATCTGGTTAACGCTGTATGCAATGATGGTTGCGAGCTTGTTAGCGGTGACAAGATGTTCAACGTTTTTAATGGCATTGAATACCCTTTGGCAAGAAACTTAGGGGCTTCCCAAATCGGAGCTATCAGCTTCACCCAATACTTCGGCCCGAATGTCACTGAAGGACTTTCATTGATTGAGGCATCTCAATCCAGCTTAAGTAATATCGCCGCACTTGGATATGAGTTGGGGAATCGCGTGATCTGGGGATGCTCACAGCGTAAAGGTAAAGTTTGGTCACCACAAAAAGGTGGCAGCATTGCTGATTGGTGCGATTGGGTTAAGAGAGCCTGGGATAAGATATTCAGCTCAGAGCCCGACCCAAATAATCTGACCCGTAATTTTTTGCGCCCTGTCCCGTTGCATGAACCTTATGCGGAATATCCAATATCAGCTCAATGGGGCGAATACTTGCTAACCGCTTTCGAGGATAAAGTCGATTTTTACTTTGGTGCTCTATCAGCTCATTTATATTTAGTGGAGGTTAGGACCGCCGGTAAATTTGACGATGGCAGTGTTCGACTCATATTTTCTACCGATGAAGTTGCATCCGAGTATAAGCTCTGCCTTTTGGGAGAAACAACTCCAAAGCGTTATGCCTATCAGCTGATATCCGGCCCTGAAGTTTTCGTACGGCGTGGCGAATCTGATCCGGTGACTCTATCAGAATATATGAAAATTGACCCTGTGATGATCTATTACTCCGATGGGTCCTTTTCTTACAATGCACACATTATAAATGATGACGGCAAAGGCGAATCCGCGGATCTA
>DJFO01000063.1:2321-6653 GCA_002432555.1 Marinagarivorans sp. UBA5870 | reverse complement strand
TTCAGTGCCCGCTTTGGCGGTATACCGACGGATATCTTTGTCCCAGCCCAGGCGGTTTTGGGCATTTATGCGAAAGAAAACGGCCAGGGCATGATGTTCGAACCAGAGCCGACTTCACCCACCCCGCCCAAACCCACCGAACCTGGACCAACCTCGGGCGCGACGCCCGGCAGCGACAAACGGCCCAGTCTGCGTGTGGTGAAATAGCTATATATATAACAAATCGCGCGGGCGNNCGGTTTTTCTCTTTAGAATCTCATACAATAAATTCACGGCGTTGTCGGTATATAAATTTAATAACAGCCTAGTCCGGGAGATTGAGATGGGTATATTGCAACACACATTGGGCATTCTGTTGCGCCCCCACGCTGAGTGGAGCGCGATCCGCAACGAGAAAAACTCGTTTCTACAGGTTTTTATCAGCCACGTACCATTTCTCGCATTGATTCCAGCGNNTTGCGGACGGGGATCCGGTCAAATTGACGCCGGCGAGTGCAGCGTCGCTTTGCGCACTTTCCTATGTGGCGCTTCTGGCAGGTGTTTATCTCTTGGGCGAATTCATCAACTGGATGTCCAAAACCTATGGCGTTCAAGACGATGCTGAGCAACGGCATTATAAAGGCACGGCGCTTGCCGTTTACGTATCTACTCCGGTATTGCTGGCCGGCGTTGCTAACCTCTATCCGGAGCTATGGCTTGTGATTGCGGTCATGGGGTTGGCGGGTGCCTATTCCGTCTACCTTATCTACCAGGGCATCCCGATCTTGATGAATATCTCGAAAGAGCAGGCGTTCATGTACGCAAGCTCCGTCGTGACGGTCGGGTTGGTGCTGTTGGTTTCGGTGCTGGTTACGACCGTGGTGATCTGGGGCATGGGTATAGGCCCAGTTTATATTGACTGATTTTTCCGGCCTCGGCACACGATAGGCTGGGGCCGGAGTGACGGGTGGTCATGGATTGTCCCGATATACTCGATTTTGAAGCCTCGGGATTTGGCCCGAACAGCTACCCCATAGAAGTCGGTTACTCCCTCGCCTCCGGCGAGCGCTACTGTGTATTGATTCGGCCTCATCCGCCCTGGGTTCACTGGGACCCGAAAGCGGAAGCGGTGCACGGCATCAGTCGGGCGCTGTTGGGCCAGACGGGCCGTGATGTTCGGCAAGTCTGCCGTGAACTCAACCGGCGGCTGCAAGGAAAAAGGCTTTATTCGGATGCCTGGGTGGCCGATAAACAATGGTGCAACCGGCTCTTCGAAGCGGCTGGCATGTTCCCATCTTTTCAGCTGAGTGCGATTGAGAACGTTCAGTCAGAATGCCAATACCTGATCTGGGACCAAGTGCGCGAGCGGATGCTCGCGGAGATTTCCATGCCCAGGCACCGGGCGAGTTCCGATGCCGAATTTATCCAACACCTCTATCGCCAGACCCGTTTGATCTGCCGGAACCGGTCGAGCTGATCACTCGATCTTCAACAGCGGTACCGGACAATCGAGACAATCCGCCAGAGCGCGAAATAACTCCACCTCCTCACTGGTTATCTTTCCGTCTGCTTGCATGCAGGCCCCCAGCGCCTTGAGAAACTGCGGCTTTTCCAAGGGTCTGAGTCGTTCCAACTGTTTAACCGCCCGATCGAATTGGTCCATCGATACCCTTGGCGATTCGGGCGGGGCGAGAGTCATTCCGGGAAGATGATCGGCTGCGGCGGTGAAGGCCGCAGTAAGATCGCAGGTTTTGCCGCTGGTACAGGCCATCAGCAGCACGGTTCCGGCGGCTTCCGCCAGTTGCTGCAGCCGCAACTGACCGCGGTGCACCTTATTCTCGTAGCCGGCCGTGACTATGCGGTATAGGCACCACTCCAAAAGAGATACTTTTTCATCGGCGCGGATAAGCTCCGTCAGCTCTTTTTTGAAAGTCGCGTATTGGGCAGTCGACAACGTCTTGAGCGCGGGCATTGCCAAATCGACGATTTCCAAATATTCACTGCGGGACACCCGCGCCAGGTCCGGTTCCAACCGACTGAGCGCGCGCAGAGTCTCCGGATCGCAACCGCTGCGCAAGAGCGCGAGCTGTCGCGCCCGGCATTGCGGGTCGTGCGCGTCCAAAAGCAGGCCATAGATCAGGGCGCGGCAGCTGAATGGCTCGTGCGCGGCTTCGTAAACTGCCGCTGGCAACTGTTGGATAAATAACTGGGCGTCAGCGAGATTGTTGGTTCCGGGATTACCGATCTGAGCCACTGCCGCCGCGAGGGCGACTCCCGCAGTGGAAACCGCCGTGGGGGGCGCGCGCTCCATCAGCGTTGTCTCGGAGGAGGGCGCTTCGGCGGCCGAAGCCTGTGGCATCATCACCCCATCCCAGCGCGGCTCAATTTTGCGGATGCGTTGGGCTAAAGGGGGATGGGTGGAGAACATGGCGTTGAAAGAGGTTTTGATACCCTGACCAAAATACATGTGGCTGAATTCCGCCGCCTTAGGGTTATCGAGGCGAGCCTGGTGGGCGTGCCCGCCGATTTTTTTGAGGGCGTTAGCCACGCCGGCGGGATTGCGGGTGAATTGCACCGCTGAAGCGTCGGCCAGGAACTCCCGCTGCCGGCTGACGGCGGCTTTGATGAGGCTGCCGAAAAAAACGCCGCAATAGCCCAGAATCCAAAACGCCAATCCCAGCCCGAGCTGAGCCCCCTGGTTTTTGCCCCGCCGGTTGGTGGAGCGCAGCAGCAGCGCGCCGAGCAGGCCGATAATCAGGATACCGTGCAGGATCGCCACCAGGCGGAGATTCAAGCGCATGTCGCCATTGTGGATATGGCTAAACTCATGAGCGACCACGCCCTGCAGCTCCTCGCGATTGAGCAGTTCCAGAGCGCCGCGGGTAATGCCGACGACCGCGTTGCGCCGATCGGTGCCCGCGGCGAAAGCATTGATTCCGGGTTCTTCAAGGACGTAAACCGGCGGGACTGGATTCCCGGAAGCTATGGCCATCTCCTCAACGACATTGAGGATTTTTTTCTCCTGCGGGTTACTGGTGTTGGGCGGAATGATGCGACCGCCGAGCGCTTCGGCAACCTTGCGCCCGTGACCGCCCAACTGCACCAGCTTGTAGGTCGACCCCCCTAATACCATTGCGAGCACTCCCGTGCCCGCGTAGTACATAAAGTCCGACTGCCATACCTGGCGCAGATGGACCAGCCAAGAGGTATTCATGGCTTGAACCAGGCGAGGTGAATCCACATGTTGTTGTGTGAAATACAGGATCAGGCTGGCGGCGACGGCCGTCATGAAAATCAAGCACACCACCGCGGCGGTCATCAACACGATCAGCAATAACGTGTTGCGCCGCGCCCGGTCCTGTTCGGCGAAAAAATCCATGCGCAAACCCTCGGGCGGTGCTGCGGGGGAGGTGCTTAAAACGACACTTTAGGTGCGTGCTGAATTTGCGCACTGTCGGCAAATTCAAGCAACTTTGCGTCGAGGCTGTGGCCAAACAGGTTGGCAAAAACCACGGGCGGAAAACTCTGGCGGTAAGCGTTGTACTGCGTCACCGCGTCGTTGAACGCCTGGCGGGAGAAAGCAACTTTGTTTTCGGTCGATGTCAGTTCTTCGGACAGTTGCATCATGTTCTGGTTGGCTTTTAGGTCCGGATAGGCTTCCATCACGACATTCATGCGGCCGAGGGCGTTGCTCAGCATTTGCTCGGCACCGGCCAAGCTTTGCATGGCCGCGGGATTACCCGGGTTGGCGGCCGCGGATTTAAGGCCCGCAACAGCAGTGTTGCGGGCGGCAATCACGGCCTCGAGAGTTTCCCTTTCGTGGGACATATACGCCTTGGCCGTCTCGACCAAGTTGGGTATCAGGTCATAGCGGCGTTTGAGCTGGACTTCGATCTGGGCAAAGGCGTTCTGGTAACGATTTTTGAGGGCAACCAGTTTGTTGTATATCGCAATGACGTAAAACGCCAGCGCTGCGACAATGACCAGAATGACTATGGTGGAGATGTCCATGCTCGATTTCCTTTGGTTTTATGGATTTCTTCCAAGTCTAACCAGAGATCTGCATAAAACCAAGTTTGGAAAATGGGCAGCCGAAGAGTTCTTCGGACATTTATTTCATCAGTATTGTCACCAAATTAGACTAAAATTCCCGGCCTATTGCGCCACAGAGACCTGCAGGAGGGTCCTATGAATGATCCAATCGTAATCGTCGGCATCGCCCGTACCCCAATGGGCGGGATGAGCGGCGCTTTCACTGATGTGTCCGCAACGCAACTGGGTGGCGAGGCCATCAAGGGCGCGTTGAGAGACGCGGGCGTTGCGCCGGCGGATGTCAACGAGGTCCTCATGGGG
>DJFO01000063.1:0-2314 GCA_002432555.1 Marinagarivorans sp. UBA5870 | reverse complement strand
CTGGGCCAGGCGCCGGCGCGGCAGGCTGCGTTGGCCGCCGGGCTACCCCAGAACACCCCAACGACCACCGTCAACAAGGTTTGCGGCTCTGGCATGAAGGCAGTGATGTTGGGTGCGGATAGCATCAGTGCAGGGCATGCCGAAATTGTGGTCGCCGGCGGTATGGAAAGCATGACCAACGCGCCCCACCTCTTGACTAAGGCGCGCGCAGGTTATCGTCTCGGTCACGGTGAGCTGCTCGATCACATGTTCCTCGACGGATTGCAGAATGCCTATGACGGCGCGCTGATGGGAAATTTTGCCGAAGCCACGGCGGAGAAATACCAATTCAGTCGACAGCAGCAAGATGAGTTCGCCATAGCCTCGCTGAACAAGGCGAATTCGGCCATAGCATCAGGGCGCTTCAAGCGCGAGATAGTGCCGGTAACGGTCAAGGGCCGCAAAGGCGATAGCCTGGTTGAGGTCGATGAGCAGCCGGGCAACGCTAAACCAGAAAAAATCCCCAGTCTCAAGCCGGCTTTTAAGAAAGACGGTACAGTGACCGCCGCGAATGCCAGCTCCATTTCGGACGGTGCCGCTGCGCTGGTGATTATGCGGCAGAGCACAGCCCAGAAGAAGGGATTGAAGCCGCTCGCCGTCATCAAAGGACAGACCCAGTTTGCCCAGGCGCCCGAGTGGTTTACCACCGCACCGGTCGGCGCGATGAAAAAATTGCTGGAACAGACCAATTGGGCGGTGAGCGACGTTGATCTCTTCGAGATAAACGAGGCCTTTGCGGTGGTGACCATGGCGGCGGCCCGCGATCTGGATATTCCCGCGGAGAAAATCAATGTGCATGGCGGTGCTTGCGCGCTGGGGCATCCGCTGGGCGCTTCCGGCGCCCGCATCCTAGTAACCCTGATCGCCGCGCTGCAAACCTATGGGAAAAAACGCGGCATCGCTAGTCTTTGCATCGGCGGCGGTGAAGCTACAGCGGTAGCGGTGGAACTCGTCTAACAAAAATGGCCGGCCCGGCATCCGGGCCGCCAATCAGCGTTCGATATACTCGATTACCCGCACGACCTTCTCGACTCCGGTGATTTTTGCGGCCATGTCGCTAAACTTGTCCGCTTCTTCCCGGGTCAAAAGTCCCATCAAAAATACCACCCGGTTCTCCACCACGATTTTTACCCGTTCGGATTCAATGTCTCGCTCCCCGAGAATTTTGCTGCGCAGCTTGGTGGCGATCCAGTTGTCGTTTGAGCGAGAAAAAAAAGTGGAATTGCTTTGCACCAGCAATTCATTGTGCACCTGGCGAACCTTGTTGATGGAGCGCACTGTCTCTCCGGCGATCTGGCGCAGGTCGCTGTTGGGCACTTCCCCCGTCAGTAGCACCACTCCGTTGAAGCTCATGATATTGATGTGAGCTTCCGCGAATCGCGGATCCGCCTTGCGCAGGTTTACTTCGATCACTGTCTCCAGCCTTTCATCGTCGACGTAGGCTCCAAAGGTGCGTTTGCCGGGATCGGGTTCAATGGGGCCATCGCTCGTGGCCTCGAGCATAGTGACGCAGCCGGTCAAAAGACAGAGGAAGCCGCAGAGGACGGCGAAACGCTTGAACAACATATCAATCAATTCCAAACAGTTTATGGTCAATGAGATCGCACAGGCAGTACAGCACCAGGAGATGGATTTCGTGAATGCGGCTGCGGAAGTTTACCCGCGCGCAAAGTTCGATGTCGGATGGGCCTAGCAAATTTCCGATGGCACCGCCGTTGCGACCCGTCAGGGCAATCACATCCATCCCGCGGTCGCGCGCCGCGCCTATCGCCTGCAAGAGATTGATCGCGTTGCCGCTGGAGCTGATCAGCAACAGCAGATCGCCCGGCTGTCCGAGCGCGCGCAAGGGTTTGGCATAGATCTCTTGGTGTTGGACATCCGCCGCTATGGCGGTGTAGCTCGCTATATTGCCTCCCAGCCAGATGGCGGGCAGACTCGGCCGTTCTTTTTCGAAGCGGTCGATGAGATTGGACGCAAAAATTTGCGCGAGGGCGGCGGACGGGCCGTTGCCGCAAACGAGGATCTTGCGTTCATCCAGCAGCGCNNCGCCTGGACCAGGCGATCCGCCGCCGTCTCGATCAGCGGTGCCAATTCTTCCCCCACCTGCATTTTCGCTTCGATGCTGCGTTGGAAAAGGTTGTAGACTCGTTGGGACATAAGTTCTCAGAACGCGTTGCGTATCCAATCGATGGTTTCGCTGGTGCCGTCGTCAGTGATGCCGACCACATCAAACCGTAGTGCTTGGTGAGACGATATTTTTTGGGCCGTGACAAAA
>DJFO01000383.1:1030-3467 GCA_002432555.1 Marinagarivorans sp. UBA5870 | reverse complement strand
CTCCCGCGCGCGGGAGAGGGTTGGGGAGAGGGTGGGGGAACCGCAGAGAGGGCCGCCCCGGATCAAATAAACACTGGCGCAGATGCGCATTTTCGGGTGCAATCCGTTTCCGCCCGACCGGCGAAAATCATTGCGGATCTGAGGAGTCCCCATGAATCAAGCGGAGCTGCGCCACGCACTTTATCACGTGATTTTCGGCACCGAATCGCGCGCTGCCAAACTGTTCGATGTGGTTTTGATCTACCTGATCGCGCTCAGTGTGATTGTGCTTATGTTGGACTCCATCGCCAGCGTCGCCGAAAGATTCGGCGACTGGCTGACGATTGCTGAATGGGGCTTCACCATCGTCTTTACCATTGAATACCTGCTGCGCATCTATTGTTCGCCGCGGCCCTGGGCTTATATCAGAAGCTTTTACGGCCTGATCGATTTCATATCGGTGTTACCCACTTATCTGGGTCTCATAATGCCGGGCGCCAACTATGTGCTCGTGGTCCGACTGTTGCGGGTGCTGCGCATTTTCCGAGTGTTAAAGCTCGCGCGCTATGTTATGGAAGCCAATGTGCTGGTCCGCGCCATGTTGCAGGCGCGCCGCAAAATTTTGGTGTTTTTCTTTGTAGTGCTGGTGCTGTCGACCATTTTCGGCTCGATCATGTACGTCGTCGAAGGGCCTGAGCACGGATTTACCAGCGTGCCTAAAAGTATTTATTGGACAGTGGTGACAATTACCACCGTCGGTTACGGCGATATGACGCCGAAGACGGCAATGGGCCAGGTTGTGGCGACTGCGGTGATGCTAACCGGTTATTCGATTATCGCGGTTCCAACGGGAATCATGACCGCGGAACTCGCGCGGGAAATTCAGCGCGACCGTTTTAACCGAGCCTGCAGCAATTGCAGCCGCGCCGGCCACGATCAGGACGCGCGCTATTGCAAGTACTGCGGCAGCCCATTTGAATAAAGCTATTTTCGAAAACGCCGCTGCCTCCCGCCCTGGCGGGGCCTCGGCAGGGGTAGATCTCACCACGCGCTCTGCTTCCGGGGCCGACCGGGCGGGAAATTTAGGCCCCCCTGCGAAGCCCTATTTTGCTCCCCCTGGCAAGGGAAGGGCTCGGTTGGGACCTCGCTGAGGAATGGCGGAGATTGTGTGGATCCTGTAGCCAGTATTTCACCTGCAGCTGCCCGTTATCGTCCTCGACGATGGCAGTGCAGGATTCCACCCAGTCGCCGGTATTGAAATAATCGATACCGAGAATTTTTCGTGAGGCCGCGTGGTGAATGTGACCACAGACCACTCCGTCAAATCCCTGCTTTTGTGCGCCGTAGGCGACCGCGTGTTCGTAATCATTAATATATTGCTGAGCGCGGTTGATATGCCGCTTCAAAAATCCCGCAAACGACCAATAGCCGTAGCCGTATTTCACTCGAAGGCGGTTATACCATCGGTTCAATAGCATTAGAAACGCGTAACCGTGGTCGCCGATGTGGCGCAGCAGACGGCTGCAGCGGGCGACGCCTTCAAATTGGTCCCCGTGAATGACAAGGAGACGGCGGTTGTCTGCCGTCACGTGGACGGCGCGATTGCACAGATCGATATTGTCGAAACTGTTGTTGGCGTACTTGCGCAGAAACTCGTCGTGATTGCCGGTGATATAGGTGATCTGCACCCCGTGTTTTGCCAGCTTGAGCAAACGGCGCAACACCCGATTGAAATCCGCCGTCCAAAAAATTCCCGCGCGCATTTTCCAACCGTCAAAGATGTCGCCGACCAAATAGAGGCGGTCGCATCGGTACTGCTTGAGAAAAGCGTTGAGCTCTACCGCCTTGCAATCCTTGGAGCCGAGGTGTACGTCGGAAATAAACATGGCGCGGTAGCGGATCGGGCGCCGGTCAGCGCCCGTGTCGTCACCGTCGGGAGTTCGCAGGTGGTGCAGGTGCAAGTGCTTGATGGGCGGTATCTTTGGCATAGCGGCAGTCTGCCGCTGCCGTGTGGCACGATTGTGACAAGGGTGTGATGCTTTTGTGACAGCGGTCCTGGGCTGCAGCTGTTTGAACCTGCGCGGCCCCGCCTGGGCGGCCCCGGCGATGGCAGTGCAAGCCTAGGTGGCCCCGGCAGCGGCCGTCCAAACCAAAAAAAGTTGCGTCGCGTAATGCTTGGCTATACTAAAGGATATTTCGCGGACCCTGCTGACACGCGAGATCCTCCCATGGACGGTCGTCTCCCACCGATTTTTGGGCCGGAAAACGCGCTTACCTCGAATCGCAGGGCAGCTATTGTAATAACAACATCTGCGGCAGCAGGGTGACCCTTGAGTGACAAATCGAATCCATTCTGTGTTCCAGAGCGGCGCCGCTAACGGCGATGATCGGAACGCGTATCAGACCAATCACGCCCTCAACGCCCTCTTAGACTCGATGCGTGAAGTCGTGCTTTATT
>DJFO01000383.1:0-983 GCA_002432555.1 Marinagarivorans sp. UBA5870 | reverse complement strand
CGGGAAATCATGCAGGTATTCCGCACGCGCCGGCCGCGGCTCGAATCCCGCGAGCGCGCCCTAGAGGTCGGCGGCGACTGCTGGTTTCAAGTCGACAAGATTCCCACCACCGACGAGCACGGGCGGGTCGACGGCGTAATGGTCGTTTTGAGTGAAGTTACCCAGGCGGTCCGGCGGGAGCTCGCCGTCAAAGAGAGCGAGGCCCGGTATCGCGCTTATATCGCCAATAGTGCCGACGCGATTTGGCGCTACGATATATGCCCGCCGGTGGATACACGTCTGGCAGCGGCGCAACAGGTCGATCTGGTGCTCAAGCGTGCGGTGCTGGCGGAATGCAACGAAAAGCTCGTGCGGCTCTACGGCGCGAGCAGCGCGTCCGCGCTCATGGGGCTGCCGATCTACCACAACGGTTCGCCGAATATCCGCGCCGATGTGACGGACTTCGTCCAGAACGGCTATCGCCTGGAGGAGCGGGAGTACGAGCGGCTCGATAACAACGGCCAGCGTATGTCGCTCCAGAGCAACGCCATCGGCATAGTGGAACACGGCTTTCTCACCCGAGTGTGGGGCACCACCCGGGATATTACGGAAAAGTGCCGCTACCTGGCGCGTATGGAGTATCTCGCCAATCACGATGTCCTCACCAGTCTGCCCAACCGCAGCGTGCTTTACCGCACCATGAACAAGGCGCTTAAGGAGCGCGGGGACAACCAGAAGATGGCCCTGCTGTTGATCGACCTCGATCGGTTCAAGGAAATCAACGATACGCTCGGGCACCTGGCGGGCGATAAAGTGCTCAAGCAGCTCGGCCAGCGCCTGCAATCTATGCTCAGCGAAACCAAGGGTTTGGTGGCGCGTCTTGGTGGCGATGAATTCGCGATTTTTCTGGCCAATTTGCGCAACGCCCAGCAGGCGGCGGTGCTCGCCCACAAAATTCTTGACAGTATTTCCCTGGTATTCGAAGTAGAGGGCCTGCGCACCGA
>DJFO01000264.1:9403-12107 GCA_002432555.1 Marinagarivorans sp. UBA5870 | reverse complement strand
GGTGGTTTTGGGTATTCGGACTCGACCGTACCCACGGAGCTGCAACCGGTGATCGATGGCTACAAGTCTCTGGTTCCCCTGGACGCGCGCGAGTCCGGCTTGCGCCGTCTCTCCAGCTCCGAGCTGGAGGGGATGCTTAAAAACGGCTTGCGCCGGGAATTGCTGCAGTATTACCCGCTGCCGAGTTCTGCCGGTAGCTCGACCAGCTCCTCGTCCAGCGGCCAACCTTACTTCTCAACGATTGCAGAAGCGAATTCTATGGTCGTTAACCCCAGTACCATAGCGTCGCGTTTGCGCCCAACACAGCAGGAACCCGACGGAGATTCGTGGTATGTCGTGAGCATCGCCGAAGGCGGCGAGGCGCTCAGTCTGGATTCGATTCGGCTCAACAGTGAGACGGCCGGCCTCCAGCCGGGTGCCAATGCGCAAACCGTCGCCAAGGACCCCCTGGGGTTTAGCGGAATCATGTCGCTCGATTTTTTAAAAAATTCAGCGGGGAAAACTCAGCAAGTCCTAGTCGTGGCGCAAGCGTCAGCCGCCGAATATTCACCGGCTAAACAGGACCACCTAAATAAAAAAACCAGCGTGTATATCGCGGGGACTCAGGGGGCGCCGGTGACTTCGGTCAATGTCAGGGGCAATCTCCTTGCCGCGCACAGGGTAGGTGATACGCTTTACCTCTTTAATCTGGTAAAGCCGGTTTTGCAGGGTTTGCTGTTTACCGATGTCAGTCTGGCTGAAGCCATTCGGACCAATGAAAATCTGATCTCGACTGCGGATGTCGATGCGCTCTTGTCTGACCTGCCACCCGGTACCNNACACAATGTTACGGACCGGCGGATGCGGAAAATTCAGCGGCCAATTCGCTTATCCAAATTGTCGCGGTGAATTTACAGACGCCATCGGTCAATTTCACCGATTGTCTCGTTGCGGCCACGCAAGGTCTTTATCTGGACGGCGACAATGTTTATTCCTGGGCTTCGCCGGTCGCAGCACCTCTCGAGAAGACGGTGCTTTACAAATTTGCGTTGAGCGCGACGGCTTTCGAGCCGACCGCGTGGGGCAAAGTTGCGGGCGGGCTGCAACCTTACTTCACGACCGGGTCCCGGGTGAACGCTCATCAGGATAAATTGCGCGTGATTACCACCGATGGATCGTCCGAGCATCGATTCTTCGTGCTTGAAGAAAACAGCGAAACCAGCCGGTTGGAGGTGGTGGGTGCTCTGCCGAATGCCGAGCAGCCGCTGAAACTGGCGAGTGATGACTCAATTTATGAAGCCATATCAGCAGGGGAGATGATCTATGTATCCACGGTTCGGGGCCTTAACCCGGTGCTGAGCGGAGTTACCCTGAGCCCGGCCGGGCCGACCTACGTGATCGACACCAGTGACCCTGCAGCGCCCCAACTGGTCCGCCAGCTTTTCCTCGGCGATTACACCAGCTATATCCGACCCTTAACCCAAGAGTACTTTTTGGCGATTTCTCGGGCCGGGCTCGGCGGTATGGGTGCACAAATCAGTTTGTGGGATGGCTCGGCTGCGGCCCCGGTGGCGTCACACAGTTTTTCGGCCCCGTCCGGTATGTCGGGATCCGGTGGCCCGGTCACTAATTCGCCGGCCAATTACGATTCCCGATCCGTCGTTGTGGAGCAGGGACCCGGCGGCGATTTTCGCGTAGCTGTGCCGCTGGATTTTACCGCGCGTGTCGACCAGAAAGTGTCGGCCCGGTCGGAGGTGGTATTTTTGGAAGTGACGGGACTTCCCGATAAACCAGAGTTGAATTTGTTGGGGCGCACTGAATCCCACGTTTACCCCTGCGCGGACAGCTTCAACGAAGGTTACGGCTGTATTTATGGTTACTTGCGCAGCCAACGCCGCAGCATCTTGCTGGAGGATTCGTTGTTTTATTTTTACGAAGGTGCGGCGAGCGTTGGTCCGACCGGCATTACCAGTTTTTCCTGGGGGAATTTTTCGACGCTGGTGGAGCGTATCGCGTTGTAGAACGCGCACTGGCCTTGGTTTTCGCAGGATCCAACCGACCGACGAGACAAGCGTGGTAGACACCCCGGGGCGTTGTGCCCCGGGGCAACGGCAAGGTTTTACAATTGAGCAACCGGCATTTAGGTCGCTGGTGGCTTTTGCCGCAGCCGCCACTACAGCCGCAGCCGCCACTACAGCCACTACAGCGAGCCGGTTGCTATCAGAGACATCCGTTTCGACTAGCGATCTCGCCGTTTTTTTGGCGGTGAGATCGCCGACGATTTATTCCGGTTCGCCGTCGTCACCGTCTTCGCCGATCTCGTCCGGTGAAACGATCAGATCGCGATCTACATTCACCGTGTTGCCCCGGCTACCCGACAGGGTCCCTTTTAACTTAAGAATCGCTGCGTCGCCGGTGGGTATCTCGGTCGCGAGGTCGAGGAAGCCAAATCCCAGATACCAGACGGGCAAGGTTTCGTCGTCTTCACTCAACTGCATCTCTCCCTGTAAAACCTTCAGTTGCGTACCTGCGGCGTCTTCCACGCGCAAGTTGTAGGTGAGAGGGAAGTCGTCCGGGTGCCCGAGCGCATACATGACGAGTCGCTTTTCCGGGATGGAATACACGGCCGCATATATGTTGGTCGGCACGGGTTCGATGGTCACGGTCGGGAGCGTTACCAAAGCGCCGTCGTCTGTCAATTCGCTGGCGGCTTGAACCCCGTCCA
>DJFO01000264.1:7169-9397 GCA_002432555.1 Marinagarivorans sp. UBA5870 | reverse complement strand
CACCCAGGCGCTGTATTCTTTGCCGCAGGTGACATTCAACCAGTAGTCTCCCGCGTCGTTGCTCGCCGTGAAATCCCATTTGGTAATGCTGTCGAGGGTGGTGGGCATGGCCATCACCGGATGGCGCGCGGCTGGCGTCGCGTCGGCGTACTGCAATTTGCCGCGCACCTGACACAGGCGTGGCAACTGCGCCTCCAGCGTTTGTACGGGTGGAGCGGTGCAGTCGCGGCTTAAAGTCACGGCAGCGTAATAATCTTCCTCGCCCCACACGGTGACAGTGGCATCTAAGCTCGCGCCCGCGTCCGCCGCATCCACGTCGAGGAATGCCTCGCCCTGCTCATCGGTAACGAAATAATTGCTGGCGAAGTCTGCGACATCGCTGGACAAAAATCCGTACAAGCCATTGAGGGTCTGGCCGTCGGCGTTCTGCAAGCGCACGCGCGCGCAATATTTGACCGGTTGGGAAAATATCAACGGATAGTCCAGGTTCCACCATTTGCTTAAGAAGATTTCACTCGTGACCTTGATCTCCAACACGTAGGCGCCGCTCAGGCAGTCATCGCCAACCACCGCGTCCACGCGCGTCCCCGCCGAAAATAAGGTTCCATAACCGAGCAACTCCCATAGTCCGCGAGCGCCGTCGTAACTGTAAACCGGTATCTGGAACCCGGGCATTTCCAGGTTTGCATCGCCCAGGGTCTGCAGGGTGGTGCAGCTGCTCGGGGGGATGCTGCGGTTGATGATCACCGGTTCGGCAGCCTCCGCCGCGAAAGCGGAAACGGACTGCGCCCGGGCCTCTACCTGCGCTTTTGCCAGGGTCGTCAGGTCTTCACCGGCGTCGGTGCGTATGTCGGCAAAATTGAACGCGACTGACACGAGGTCATTGCCCTCGCTATCGGCGTACTCGCCGGGAAAATATCGGGCGTCCGCGGGGTCATTGGGATCAAAGGCTTTCAGTTCCGCGCTGAGGCTGGTGGTGCCTTCGGGCAGGAGCGACCGGGGAATGGCGACTTGAATGTCGCCTTCGTCCCCTGTCGCAGGTACGGTCAGCGTAAACCCGTCGGTGACCGCCCCTGACACGCTCGTTGTTTGGGTGGCTGCGACCGTCACCGCCTCGACCGCCTGCAATTCGGCGTTTAGGTAAACCACCTCGGTTGCCGGCAGACGCCGCGAATAACTGGTGTAACCGGGATGGCTGATGTTGATCACCAGGGATTCGGCGCCCTCCAGCGCGATCGGACCGGTGCTCTTTAAATCACTGCCACCCCCTTCGACCGCCGCCGCCAGATCGAGCGTTTTTTGGCCGATGGAGACATCGCCCTCCCCGAGCAAATCGACAGTGACCTGTAACGCATCGGGCGTGAGCCCGACCCCGCCGACGCCTACGGCCGATACGCTCAGCAGGCTCTCACTGAGCGCGGCGCCGCTGGAACTCGATGAGCTCGACGAACTGGAAGAACTGGAAGAGCTGGAAGAACTGGAAGAGCTGGAAGANNGCTCGACGAACTGGACGAACTCGACGAACTGGAGGAGCTTGAAGAGCTGGATGAAGACGACGAGCTGGATGCGCTCGTTGAACTCGAGGCGCTGGTGGAGCTTGCGGTACTGGCGCCACTGCTTGAATTTGAACTGCTCGACGAGCTCGTGCTGCTGCTCGAGGAACTGCTGCTCGACGAACTGCTGCTGGAGCTACTGGATGAAGAGGACGGCTGCGGATCCGAGTCGGACGAATCGCTGCAGCCGAACACCAGGCTCAAGCTGAATAGAAGGGTCGCATGCCGCAAAATGCGGCGAAAGCGCGGGTGATTGTGAGCGGAAAGGGAAGCTCGGGGAACGCCTTGCATGAGTGACTCCTTGTGGGCCCTTTAAATGAGGGGCGGATGATACAACTTTGTGCGCAACAACTAAATAAATGTGCGTTGTGTCGCGNNCTGGTGCGGCTGCACATCACATTTTCAGAATTTTCAGGTTTGTTCAAAAATTGCTCATCCAGTCCGCCTTTACCTGCGGAAGGCAATCGCGCCGGATAATCATGTCGGACAAGAGAAGCGTAGTCTCCGGCATTGGCGGATCGCCATTCGGTTTCCACTCTACGTAAGGTGGAACCGCAACGCGGGTTCCCTCATCGGACGCGGTGACTCGCCGCGGAAATTCGAATTACCGCGGAACGCCATCGCGCCGGATAACTATGCCGGACAAGAGGGGCGTATAGTCTCCGGCATCGGTGG
>DJFO01000264.1:4337-7159 GCA_002432555.1 Marinagarivorans sp. UBA5870 | reverse complement strand
CAGGAGCACCTTTGCCTACTTTTCTTCGGTGGTCGCAGCAACGGCTGTGGCTGATCGCGCTCTTTCTCGCCCTTTGTTTGCCGGATTCCCTGCTCCAGTTTCACCCCGCAGTCCTGTTAACGCTGCCCATAGAATTGCCGCTGTTTGGTCTAGCATTACTCGCTCCGGGCGGGGCGGGGCGGGGGTTGCGCCTTTGCGCCGCCGCAGTGCTCGCCGGCCGGGTCACTTTGATTTTTGCGGATACTGTTTCGTATCAGGTGTTCGCCCGGCCGTTTAATCCCGTGTTCGACATTTATCTGCTGGCCGACGCCGCGAATCTGCTCAACGGGGTGCTCGGCAGAGTGGCTGCCTTGGCGATCGGCGGCCTGGTCGCTGCGCTTATGGCCGCGATCGTGTTTGGCGCATTTTTCGCTCTGCAAAAAATGCGCGAGCCTCTGCTGCGCCGGCGGGGTATTACCTTAGCCGTCTTCTTGTGCATTCTGGCGGTCTGGGCCGGCCTGCGAGCGATCGAATCGCCGCGGGCGACCCAGCGTTTGATCGATCACTTCCGCCTGCATGCGCACAATACCGGCAGGAGCATCGTGGACATGCGCGAATTTCGCGCGCAGCTCGCGGGGCGGCCTCCCGCGGAACCCACCGGGGCCGCGTTGCTGGAAAAATTGCGCGGTAAAGATGTGCTGGTCATTTTTATCGAATCTTACGGCCGCACGCTTCTGGATAAAGCGGAATTTTCCGGTGATTTCCAGCAATTTTTAGCGGACCGGCAGAGCCGGCTGGAGACCTCTGGCGTCGGCGTGCGCAGCGCGTTTCTCACCTCGCCTACTGTAGGCGGCTTGAGTTGGCTCGCCCACGCCACCGCCATGTCCGGTCTGTGGATCGACAATCAAGTGCGCTACGACAGCTTGGTGCTCAGCGACCATAAATCTCTGAATCGCCTATTCCGCGAAGCCGGCTGGCGCACCGTGGGGGTGATGCCGGCGATCACCATGGTCTGGCCGGAGGGGGAATATTTCGGTTACGACCAGCTCTACCACGCGCACAATTCCGGTTACGCCGGCAAGCCGTTTAATTGGATTACCATGCCCGATCAGTACACCCTGGCGGCCTTTCACCGGGCAGAACTCAAACCCGGCGAACGGGCACCGGTGATGGCGGAAATTGCTCTGATTTCCTCCCACGCACCCTCGACGCCGGTGCCCACGCTGGTGGATTGGCAGGCGGTCGGCGACGGCCAAATTTTTAACCCGCAGGCTTCCAGCGGCGCCACGCCGGAGGAGGTGTGGCAAGATCCGGCGCGCATCCGCCTGCAGTATTACCGCGCGGTCTTATATTCTCTCGATACCCTCATCGACTACGTGGTCACTCTCGGCAATCCGAACCTGGTAGTGCTGGCGTTCGGCGACCATGTGCCCGCGCCGCTGGTGACGGGAGCCGGTGGCAATCGCGATGTGCCGGTACACCTTTTCTCACGGGATCCGGCGATTTTAGAAGCGGTTGCGCAGTGGAATTGGAGCGCGAGCCTCCTCCCCGCCACCCCCGGGCCCGTGTGGCCGATGAGTCAATTGCGGGAAAAATGGGTCGAGGCCATGTCGACCTCGCCGTGATTTCGCGTATTGCTGCACATCATTATTTCCGTGCGGGCACTCTTTGCGGGTGCCCGCAAACTCAAACCACCCGCTCCGGCAGCGCCAGCAGATCCCGATGGCCGACGACACAAATGCCCGTGGCCGCGTGGTGCAGGCGGAAGTGGCGCCACTCTTCCAGATCGACCGGATCCAAGACCGGGGCCACCGCGCCGGCTATGCCCGTAATCAGTTCCTCCACGAGCACCCGATCGGCGGCGGCAAGGCGCCAGGGACTCACGGCGGTGAACACAGAAAAGCCCGCCGCCGCCATCCGCGCGGCCAAATAATCCGTCGCGCCCGGACCCAGAGCCGGACCAAAACCTTTATCGCGCAACTGGTCGCGGTTGAACGCCTCCAGCACGGCGGCGTCGAGGCTGTGTTCCGGCGTCCACTGGGTCAAACCGTCATAATTGAGCGCGGCGTATAAAGCCGTGTGTTCGACGGCTAGCTGCGCGACCAGCGCGTCGCAAAAATCGCGCGAGGCTAAATCGAACAAGGCCGAAGCCGTTACCAGGCGCGCGCCCGTCAGGGGCAATTCGGTCACTCGTGTGAGATCGAGGCGGTGACACTTCAGCCTGTGAGTTCGGCTGTGACGGCGCTCGGCTTCGGCCAGCAATTGGCCGTCGAGATCCACCAGGCGCCACTCGGGGTTCACCACTGAAAGCGCGCGCACCGAGGAGAGCGCGCGCAGCGTGGAGCCCGTCCCCGCGCCGAGGTCGACCACCACCGGATTTTTTGAGTCGCCGGTGGCCGTGGGACCTGCTGCCGGCGCCAATTCCTGAAAAGAACGCGCGTCGGCCCGAGTTTCCCGCGGCGCCGCCGCCAGCCAGCCTGCCGCCTGTTGTTGGAGATGGGCATCGCGCGCGGCGCGGTCGGCCGCTTCGCGCAGGTTCAGCCAATCGATGGAAAATCCGCTCATGCACACCTCGTTAACCGCAGCAGTTGGCCAATCACCCGGGCGCTGGATTCCCAAGTGGGTAGAGATAATCCGGCGCGCCGCGCACCCGCCCGCAATTGCTCGCGCAAATTGGCGTCCGTCAGCAGGCGGCTAATGGCGGCGGCGAGCGGGTTGGGGTCCTCGGGCGGCACCAATATTCCCGCATCCGGCGGCACCAGATCCGGCACCGCGCCGGCGTGCGCGCCCACCACCGGCAGGCCACACGCCAAGGCTTCGGCGAAGGCCATGCCGTAGCCCTC
>DJFO01000264.1:1187-4319 GCA_002432555.1 Marinagarivorans sp. UBA5870 | reverse complement strand
CAGGTGCGCGGCCCAGGCACCATCGAAATTCTCGCCGCCGACAAAACGCGCCTGCCATTGCAGGTGCTTGAGGTCGGCGAGCGCGGTGATGATCAGGTCGTGGCCCTTGCGCCGGGTAAGCGTTGCGAGGGTTAACAGCCGCGCTGGCTCCGGCGCGGCTCCCACGGCCAAGCGGCTAGGGCGGGTGCCCGGTGGGGCGAGGGTGATTTTGTGCGCGGGCACACCGAAATCCCGTTCCAATAACCGCGCCGTCGCGGCGCTGGTGACAATGACGGCGACGGCGGCGGCGAGTGCGCGAGTCTCGGATTGCCGCAGGTCGGCCGCCACATTTTCGTCCAGCCCCGTCTCCAGTGCCAGCGGGTGATGGCAGAGGGCGAGCAAGCGCAAACGGTGCTGCTCGGTCTCGGCAATTTCGGCCATGGCGCCAAACGCCAGCCCGTCGACGATCACCTGCGCTCCGGCGGGCAGGGCGGCAAAGCGCGCCGCAGTTACCTTGTGGGTCGTGCGAGTGGGAAAAGGAAACTCCGCGGACAGGGTGAGCACCTCCACGACCAGACCGAGTTCGCGGAGGCGGGCGATGATCGCCCGGTCGTAGGCGTAACCGCCGGTCGCGCTGGTCAAGTCGCCCGGAACGGCGAAATAAATTCTTGGGCAATCGAACATTAATCTGTGGCTTCCGTATGTGGATCGCGTGGCGCAAACGCCGATTTATGTTAAGGTTCCGCCACTGCCCGCTGCCGTGGGCGGCGGCCCTCGATCTGCGTTGAATTTGCAGCAGTGGATTTGCAACAGTGAATCTTGCAGCCCTGAATTATGCCGGTCTGACTTATGCCGGCCTGAGTTATACATCTCAGAGTTATGCAGCTTAGAGTTACGCAGCTTAGAGTTATGCAGCTCAGAATTGTGCAGCTCTCTATTCCACAGCTCTGTATATTATGCAGCTCTGTATTACGCACAGCTTGCAAATCGCCCGCCGCTTGCCGAGGGGATACGCAAAATAATTTCCCCGTCATGTCGGCGCCAGGAATTCAGCCGGCTCTTTTATTCGTGGTGACATGAGCATCCATCTAACCCTTGCACATTGGCTGACCGACGTTCAACAAACTTCCGCTCCCGCCGACCGCCCTTTTGTAACTCTCAGCTACGCCCAGAGTCTCGACGGCAGCATAGCGCTGCACGATCGTGAACCCCTGGTGCTGAGCGGACCGGAAGCGCTGCGCCTGACCCACCAGCTGCGCAGTATGCACGACGGAATTCTGGTGGGTATAGGCACAGTGCTCGCAGACGATCCCCAGTTGACGGTGCGCCACTGGCGCGGCAACAGCCCGCAGCCGATTGTGCTCGACAGTCAGTGCCGCATTCCGGAGGGCGCGCGCCTCTGCCGCAGCCTGGAAAAATCCTGTTGGGTGCTCACCACGCGCACGGCGGGCTGGAAAAATCTCGAAGGGGTGGAAACCTGTCCAATGCGGGCGGATGCGCAGGGTCGCGTCTGCCTGCACCATGCCCTGGAATTTTTGCATGGCAAAGGTATTCGGCGTTTGATGGTGGAGGGAGGAGCCCAGGTGATCACGGCTTTTATCAAGGCGCAGCTGGTGGACGCGGTGGTGCTAACGGTGACCCCGAACCTGATCGGCGGCTATAAAGCCGTGCAGGATTTGCAGCTGGAATCGCGGGCGGAAATGTTGCAAATCCAACCTCTGCACAGCGAGCGCCTCGACCAGGATCTGATTGTGTGGGGTCGTGTTGCCTATGGAGCTGGATCGTGAGAGCGGCCCAACTCTGGTTTACCGCGCCCGAGGCGGTGGAAATTCGCACGGCTGACCTTCCCCCGCCCGCACCGGGTCAAGTGCTGGTGGCGACGCTGTGTTCGGCGGTGAGCGCCGGTACCGAGTTGCTGTTGTATCGCGGCGAAATTCCCAAAACCATGGCGCTGGACACGGCGATCGACGGCCTGCAAGAACAGGCCGAATTTCCCCTGCAGTACGGTTATGCCTGTGTTGGCCGCGTGGTCCAGGTCGGCGCTGGGGTGGACGCCGCGTGGAGCGGCAGAACCGTGTTTGCCTTCCAACCCCACGCCAGCCACTTTGTGTGCACTCTCGACCAACTGATTGAAGTACCGCCGGATATTCCCCCGGAGCGCGCGGTATTTTTGGCCAATATGGAAACCGCGGTCAACCTGGTGCAGGACGGGGCGCCCCTGCTCGGCGAGCGCGTTTTGGTTCTGGGGTTGGGAGTGGTTGGTCTTTTATTGGCGAGCCTGCTCGCGCAATTTCCCCTGGCTGAACTCGTCGCGGCGGACGCCATAGCCGCGCGCCGCGAGGCGGCGCTGCGCTTGGGAGTGCAGCGGGTTTTTAATCCGCTCGCGCCGGACGAAATAACGGCGGAGCGGCGCAAATTGGCAATGGCGCCACGCGGCGGCGATCTGCGTGGAGGCGGCTTGCGCGGCTGCGACCTGCGCGGTGGCGACCTCCGCGGCGGCGACCTCCTCTACGAAGTGAGCGGGGTGCCGGACGCGCTGAATTTGGCTATAGAGCTGAGCGGTTATGCGAGTCGCATAGTGATCGGCAGCTGGTACGGCACCAAGGCGGCACCCGTCTGGCTCGGCGGCGAGGCCCACCGCAACCGCCTGCAGATAACCACGAGCCAAGTCAGCAGCATAGCGGCGCCTTTAACCGCGCGTTGGACCAAGGACCGGCGTTTTGCCACCACCTGGCACATGCTGCGCCGAGTGCAGCCGGAACGCTGGATTACCCAGCGACTGCCCCTCGCGGAGGCGGCCGCGCTTTATCGGCAGCTCCACCAACAGCCGCAGGCGTGCCTGCAGGCGCTGTTTCTTTATCCCGATTCTTAAATTTCCGGAAATTATTTATGTACACACTGGCGGTTACTCGCGATTTTATCGCTCGGCATTATTTGATTGGTGGCGACTGGGGCGCGGAAAATCAGCCTCATGCCCACCATTATGTGGCGGAAGTGCGCATCGAAGGCGCGCAGTTGGATCGACATGGTTATTTGGTGGATATTGTCGACGTGGAGGCGGCCCTGGGGAAAATTCTGGAATATTTCCGCGATTGCCTGCTCAACGACAAAGAAGAATTCGCCGGACTGAATCCCAGCATCGAACATTTCAGC
>DJFO01000264.1:0-1180 GCA_002432555.1 Marinagarivorans sp. UBA5870 | reverse complement strand
GGAAAATGCCACCTGCTGGGCGGCCTACCGCCGTGAATTGGCCACCGCCTAGGCGTGACGGTTGACCCAAATATCGTCTCCGCGCCACAGGCTGTAACGGCCGCCCCCCAGCAGCAGAACCCAGCCGGCGGCAAACAGGAGCACGGCCGTGGGCCAAACCACGGTCTCGCCGGCCGGCCCCAGACTCACGGCGATCAATAAAACCCCCGCGGCGAGCCGCGCCCCCAGGCCAAGGAAAAAACACAGCGCCAGNNCTGGCGAGGGTTATATGGGCGAAGCCTGCGGGCAATGGCAAGACACTTATGTCAGCGGCCATGCCATAACCGATCAACACCGCCAGGAGCAGCCGCAACCCCGGCTGAAAAAATGGATCGCCGACCCGTGTTAAGTAATTGCGGAACAGGCTGTGGAGATTGATACGGCCGGACACCGCGAGCCAGTCCATCACAAAGCCCGCCAGAATGGGCAGGGCAAAGGCCGCCCCGAGCAGGCGGNNCGGGTCGCCGGCGCACCGAAAATCGGCAATAAAACCAGGGCGACAAACCCCATTTGAAATCCGGCAAGCGCCCGTCGCAGTGCACTCGGCGGCAGAGGATAGGCCGGCAATTGCCGGCGGCGGCGCCAGCGGAGCCCTGTGACAAACAGATAGTAGGCGGCGCTGACGGCGAGAAAACTCCAGTGCAACTTGCCATAACCCACCGCCAGCAGGGGCGCCACCAGCAACCCGAGCGCGTCCATTACCGTATCCACTTCCTGGCCGAGCAGACTGAGCCGCCCGCTGCGGCGGGCGACCATCCCGTCTAAGCGATCGAACGCGGCGGCGGTTGCGTATAACAGGCCGGGCAACCAGGCGAGCCAGCCGGCGCCGATCGGCTGCAAAAAAAAGCCGCCCGCGAGGGCGATCAGCCCGCCGCGCAACAGCGTCAACCGGTTGGCCCAGCCAAGGTCGGGGTAAGCGGGCGCCGTGGCATGCGGCCGGTTCAGCGCCCGTCGCCGCCAAAATTGCCGGATGCAATACAGCCACAAGGCGGTCGCCAGGAGCCACCAGGGCAGGGGGTGGACGGAAGAAGCTGTCAGGCGGATGGCCACCGCCGCAACGGCGATCAAAAGAGTGCCTATCGCGCCGATTATTTTGAGTTCATTGGTGATCGGCAAGTGGTCCCCCTCGCATTTCAAATTC
>DJFO01000136.1 GCA_002432555.1 Marinagarivorans sp. UBA5870 | reverse complement strand
GGTAAGCCATAATCGCATCGAGAGAAGGTTGGAAACCCATATCCAACATGCGATCGGCTTCATCCAATACGAAAGTCGTGATATCCACAAGCTTCAATGAGCCTTTCCCGAGATGTTCCTCGATTCGACCTGGTGTGCCCACCACTATGTGCGCACCGTGTTCCAGCGAGCCGAGTTGCGGACCAAACGGAGCACCACCGCAGAGTGAGAGTACCTTGATATTGTGCACCGCTCGCGCCAGCTTGCGGATTTCCTGCGCTACCTGATCCGCCAGCTCCCGAGTAGGGCACAGCACCAGCGCCTGGACACGAAAGCGCTTTACGTCGAGGTTTTGCAGCACTCCCAGGGCGAATGCGGCGGTTTTGCCGGAGCCGGTTTTGGCTTGGGCAATCACGTCGTTACCGGCAAGGATCAGCGGCAGTGTTTCAGCCTGCACTTGAGTCATTTTGTGGAAATTGAGGGAGGCCAGGTTTTCGAGCAGTTCCGAACGCAGGGCCAAAGAGGAGAAATCGGTGGTGTTCAAGAGAGAGTCCTATGATGTGCCGGCAGCTCAGGAATTGAGTACAGCTATGACGACTACTATAAGGGGTTCGATTCGTGGCAGCTACCCGGATGCGCCTCGGTTGAAATTGCCCAAGTGGCGGGTNNCTGCATCCGCCTTACATCAGGTAGAACCGCACCGCGAGTGCCGCCATGTTTTCCTGGCTCTGCCCCGGTTCGTTGTCTGGCATATGCTTTGCTCGGATGCTGTGCTGATGTGGTTTGCTCATAAGGCGGGCTTTTTTCTTCGGCCTATTCTTCGGCGGCTCGAAAAACCATTGCCCGGTTGTGAACGGGATTTGGTGGGGATTCTTGTAAAGGTTACAGGGCCGCCGTGTACATTCGGAAATCATCGACACAGAGGACGCAAGCTATGGCGATAACACGCAGAGGTAGTGCTCGTTGGCAGGGCGATTTAAAAAGCGGCAAGGGTACGGTATCCACTGCTAGTGGGGCGTTACAAGAACAGCCTTACGGCTTTAACACCCGGTTTGAAGATAAACCCGGCACTAATCCGGAGGAATTGATCGGCGCCGCGCACGCTAGCTGTTATTCCATGGCGCTCGCCTTGAATATCGCGGAGGCCGGTTTTGTCGCGGAGGCCATAGATACCCTGGCGGAGGTCGAGCTCGAGAAAGTCGCTGATGGATTTTCAATTACTGCCGTCCATTTGAAAGTCAAAGCCTCGGTACCCAAACTGGACAAAGCGCGTTTTCAGGAGCTGGCCGAAAAGACAAAACACGGCTGCCCAGTGTCCAAAGTTCTTAAAGCGGAGATTACGCTGACCACCGACTTCAGCGGCTAAACTATCTCTCGTCAGCTTTGGCTTTGCCGACTCGCCTGCCCACGACAGGAACGGGCGGGCGGCAACCCNNACGAAATTCGCGGCATGAAAGCTCCCAAAGAAAAAGTCCTAGGGGAAAACGCGAAAGAAACGTCACCGAGTAACCCTCGCGGCGAATAGCGGCACCAGACACATCAGCGCCGCCAGCATCCAAAATGCGGTCGGCAGGTCGAACGCATCCGCGACTAGGCCAATCCCCGCTGGTCCGGCTAAAACTCCCGCATAACCCATGGTGGTGACGGCAGCGACCGCCAGTGCCGGTGGCATAATTTTTTGGGCGCCGGCGCGGCGAAACAGTACCGGAACCATATTGGACGCACCAAGGCCTATGAGGAAAAACCCTCCGAGCGCGGTCCAGGAAACCGGCACTGTCAGCAGCACGACAAAACCGCTTAAGCAGAGCAGCCCACCCCAAATCAGAATTTTGCGGTCGCCATATCGTGCTGTGGCCACATCACCGGTAAATCGCCCGGTCACCATGGCGATGGAAAATATCATATAGGCGAGGCCGCCTCGGCTTGCGCTCACGTGCCCCGCGTCGGTAATCAGCAAGGCTCCCCAATCGAGGATGGCGCCCTCGACCAGAAATGTGACGGCGGCGAGGATCGCCAGCAGGAGCACTATGCCTTTGGGTATGGCCAGCAAAGGACCGCCGGAACTGCGGCTGGTTATCAGCAATTTGGGCCAGGCAACGACCATGGCCAGCAACATCAAAAAGGAACAGAGCAGGCAGCTTGCCAGGAGGTCGATCCCCAGCATCAGCAAAAGCGTGACAGTGCCCGCTCCGGCAAAGCCTCCAACACTGAAAAGCCCGTGAAATCCCGACATGAGCGGCCGCCCCGCCGCGCGCTCCACTTCCACCGCGTGAATATTCATGGCGACATCCAGAGAGCCTAGGGATGCGCCGAACAGAAACAGCGCGATGCCCAAGGTGGGAGCGGTAGTGGCTGCGGGTAAAAACGGCAAAATGGCGAGAAGTCCGCAACCGCTGGTGATGATCACGGGTTTGCTGCCATAGCGGGTTGCCAGAAATCCGGTCACCAACATGGACGCAATCGAGCCAATGCCAATGCACAGGAGCAGCAGACCCAGTATCCCTTCATCTATACCGAGGTTCTGTTTGACGAAAGGTACGATGGGTGCCCAACAGGAAACACCAAAACCCGCCACTAGAAATACCAGGCGGGTCGCAAGCCTGGGAGAGGAGGAGCCCGCGGCGGTCAACGGAATTTAATTTGGCATCTTTCTGCAATATATCGGCGTCGCTCCTCGCCGTGCTTATCCAGTTTATCCGCCTCTTCTTTTACCCGGCGGGATTTTTCCTGCATGATTACCCAACTGCTGGTGCGCCGATCCCACGCTTGATCATTCAGAGTACGCATAGGCAACCTCACTTAGGAGTAACGTATTAAGCCCCTCACCGCGGGGCGAGTGAATATTTAAATATACGCAACTTGTGCGCCAGAAATTTTCGAGGCACAAGGATTTTGATGCGAGGATTCTAAAAACTCTCCCTGTGGCGTGAAGTGTTTCGTGAAGTGTTT
>DJFO01000084.1 GCA_002432555.1 Marinagarivorans sp. UBA5870 | reverse complement strand
TTTCAGATCGCGGACTACAGCCTGGCGGGGGACCTGTTCACGATCATCCCCGAGCTGACACAGAAGCTCTAGGCGCGCAGCGTGCGGCCGGGGAAGCGCCCCGGCCGGGTCGCCGTCCGGCAAGGCACTAGGGCCCAGGGCGGGTGTCCAGTAGAATGGCCTCCGCTGACGGCGGGGGCGCGGGGATACAGGAATACCCCAACATTCCATAATTTCCTGATAAGGCATGTAAATGCTGAAGTTGTTTGAGCCGCAGAGCAAAATCCAGAAAGATCGGCAGATCATCCGCGAGACCGATATGCGCATGGCGAAGTACAGTCGCCGCGGCTTGATCTCGAACTTTCTGATTTACTGCTCCTGCCTGCTCGTCGAACAGAACTTTATTCAGCAGTATCAACAGCTGGCTGTGGTATTGACCACCGGGCTTCTGCTCGCCACTGCGGTGCGCGGATACCTGCTGTTTCGCATGGACGCCATCTATCCGCGCGCCCCGAGCGGCTGGCGCAACAAGTATTTCATTGCAACCTTGATCGGCGCTTCTTGGTGGGGGTTTATTCTCGCCTGTGTGACCCTTTTGATGAACATGCAGGGAGAGGCCGCCCTCATGTGGCTCTATACGGTGGTTTTTTTCTCGACCACCGCGCACGCCTTCGCACCCTACCAGCGGTTTCTCTCGATCTATCAGTTTCTCGGCATAGTGCCTGCTGCCTGCTGCACGTTTTTCATCGGTGAATTTATCGGCGTGTTCTACGGCTGCATCCTCCTGTTTTACTACTGGATTCTCAATCACCATTGCGAGCTGATCGCCCACAATTATTGGGACCGTTTGGAGGCCCATTACACTCTGGCGAAAAAAACCGAAACCCTCGAGGAGGAAAAGCGGGATACCATCGCATCGGCGCAGTTGACCAACGATTATCTGCAGTTGCTCGGCCAGAAAATGCACAGCCTGCTCAATCTGCAGCAGATCGGCGGCAGCGATGCGCCGCCGTCGCCGGTGACGGTCGCGTCGCAGCGCGCGGCGTTCGAAAAAATATATCGCAATGTTGATGATTTTCACCGGGTTCTCACCAAGGAGCTGGTGCTGCAGCCGAAGATTTTTAACGTTCGCCATTACTTGCAAAACCTGGTGCGCGGGCTGGTGATCGAGGCAGAGCGCAAGGGTATCGAGCTGGAAACCGCCCTGTCCCCGGCGCTGCCGTCGCGGCTAATCGGCGATCCCCGCCGGATCGGCCAAATCGTGATGACCATGGTCAAGAGCAGCGTGCAGCAAAGTCAGGGCGGCGGCGTACTGTTTGTCGAAGTGGAGTTCGTGCGCGAGTACGAAGACGCCGGCGAATTGCACGTAACTATTGCGCGCCAATCTCTGTCCGGCAAACGTCTCTTTTTTCAAGCGGAACCCGAGCGTGGACCGGTCGCCGACCTCGAACTGATTTTGGCCAAGGGAATGGCGGAGGCGCTGAAAGGCGGTTTGGATATCAACGAAAGCGGCACTCAGGATGGGAAAAACCTGCGCCTGCGCCTGCCCCTGACGGTGGCAGAGATTAGCGCGCGGCCGGAATACCACCGGCTGCGGTATAAGGGGCGTCAACTGCTGCTGGTGCACCCCAACCCGCGCTGGCTGGATTACAAGCGCCTCGACCTGGACACCATGGGTTTTGTCGTTCAGACCGCCAATCATTTTCGTAAGGCTGTGCAGATCCTCGAGGAGGCCCTAGCCGCGGGCAAGGCGATCGAGTCCGTCGTCTACTACGCCGCTTCAGGCGAGGAAGCACCGGTGCAATTCTGCAACGACCTGCTCAGTCACAACGATCTCAAGTACGTGCACCAATTCGTCGTATGTTCGGAAATCGGCAAAAAGTTTTTCGAAGATCGGGTGGTGCAGCAGACCCCGCTGATTCATTTCGTCGCCAAGCCCGCCGGCATTTTTGAATTCGAAATCGCCTCCGCGGCCGTGTTCGAACAGTATCGGCCCGGGCCGGGAGGAAACGGCAGCGACGGTCCCTGCCGGGTGGTTTGGGTCGGCCTGGGCAAAAGCTTCGATAACAGTCGCCTTTGCGACAGCTCCGCGCTGGACATTCAGCGCGTGAGCGAGCTGCGCCAACTGCCCAAGGCCCTGGAGGAGGGCAGCTGCCAGTTGGCAATTGTTGAGAATACCGGGGGAGACGATCTCGAAGGGATCAACGCCATCCGGGCCTTCGAGAAAAAACATCAGCGGGAGAACCTGATCGCCATAGTTGGGGTAGGGCCGGCAAAGATGGAACATGCGATGCTCGAGTCGGGAGCGGACCATTTTATCGACGTGGAATCTCTGGTGACTGGCGACACCCGGGAGCTGCGCTATTGGGCCAATGGCCATCATCACTAATCCCGCCTGAGCTCCCCCCGAACAGCCTTTCGATCTCGTCTACACTTGTTGAGTACCCGCAGCTGCCGACAGCCAACCGCAGCGCGGATTCAACCTGTTTGCCGAGGTTTTAATGCCACTGCCAGATCCTGGGAAAATTCACGCATTGGTGGTCGACGACTTCTCCAGTTTCCGCTCCACGATGATGGGAATGCTCAACAAGCTGGGCGTGAAGCAAATTGAGGAGGCGGGCCGCGGAATTGAAGTGCTCAAGTGGTGCAAGGATCGGAAGTTCGACCTGATTCTCTGCGATTACAATCTCGGTTCCGGCAAGAACGGTCAACACCTCTTGGAGGAACTGCGCTTTCGCAAGATGATCACCCACCATACGCTGTTCGTGATGGTGACGGCCGAGGCGAGCAAGGACATGGTGCTTTCGGCCTATGACTGCGAGCCAGATGACTATCTGATGAAGCCGCTCAATCTGCGTGTTTTGGAGCAGCGAGTCACCCGCCTGATCCAGACCCGGGACGCCCTCTCCAATGTGTATCGTCTGCTGGATGCCGACAGCCCCGATAAAGCCGTCGATGAACTCAAACGCCTGATCAACCAGCGCGGCCGCCACGCGCCACTGGCGCAGAAGCTGCTCGGGGAAACCTTGATCCGCCTGAAGCGACTGCGCGAGGCCGAAAGCGTCTACCGCGACGTGCTGGAAAACCGGCGGGTCGACTGGGCGGTCCTCGGTCTCGCCAAGGTCCACTACGCCCAGGGGGACAAAGAGTCAGCGAAACAGGAGCTGCGGGAATTGATTACCGAGAGCCACCTCTATCTGCCCGCGCACGACGAAATTTCCCATATCTTGGAACAGGAACAAGACTTCGACGCCCTCCAGGCGAATATGGAGGAGGTGGTCAAGATGTGCCCGAAATCCATTTTGCGCCAGCGCAAACTTGCGCAGGTTGCCCAGAGCAACGGCGACGCAGTGCGGACCCTGCGGGCGGCGAATGACGCCATGAAGCTGGGCGAGCACTCCTGCCACCACGACCTGCAGGATGCCCTGACCTATCTCACGGCGGCGGGTAACGGGCTGGAAAATAATGTGGTTGTCGAAAATCTTGACCTGGTGGAAGAGAGTCGACGCTGCGTCGACAAAATGATGGCCTCCAACCGCTTGAATATGGACCAGGAGGTGCAGGCGAAACTGTTGATGGCGAGGGTTTGCGCTCTGGCGGGAAACAAAGAGGACGCCAAGACGCTCGCGCGTGACCAAGTGGCTCTGATGCGGGAACACGGGGGCAAAAACGCCGACGTGGACGTTGCCTATTTTGCTTACCTCAACAGCGTGGGCTTGGTGCAGGAGGCGAACAATTTTCTCAAAGCCATGGTTGAGCGGTACGAAGGAGATCCGGTGAGCCTTGAAAAGCTCGACAAGCTACTGCCCGAGCCGCGCAGCGAAAGCAACCGCCGCCGCGTGGCGCAACTCAACAAGACCGGCATCGAGATGTATAAAGACGGCCGCCACGACGAAGCCATCAATTATTTCAATCGGGCGACCCTGCTGTTTCCTCGACACGTCGGATTGCAGCTCAACCGCTTGCAGACACTGATCGCGAAGGTGAAGGCGGCGCCCGAGGACCAGGATCTGCAGGCGCTCTTGCGCGATCTCCTGCGCAAGGTGGAGGGCCTGCTTACCATGGATCAGAATCCCGCCCAGCAGGAGCGGTTCCAACAACTGCGAGAGCGTGCGCAGCAGGCGCCTAGAGGTTGAACTCCGCCCAGATCGGACAATGATCTGAGGGTTTTTCCATGCCGCGGACCCTATAGTCGATGCCGGCTCCGATGCAGGCCTGGGCTAAGTTGGCACTCGCAAGGATCAGATCGATCCGCAGGCCGCGCTTGGGGTCTGCCTCGAAGCCATGGCTGCGATAGTCAAACCAGCTGAAGCGATCGGTAACCTCGGGGTAGTGGCAGCGAAAGGTGTCCACCAGGCCCCAGTCGATGATCTGTTGCAACCATTCGCGCTCCTGGGGCAAAAAACTGCATTTGCCGGTGCGCAGCCAGCGTTTGCGGTTTTCTTCTCCTATGCCAATGTCCAAATCGGTGTGCGACACGTTCATGTCGCCCATCAGAAGAACGGCGTCATCCTTGCGGAATGCGCCCTGCAGGTGGGCGAGCAGGTCTCCGTAATAACGGCGTTTGTTCGGGAATTTCACCGGGTGATCCTGACTTTCTCCCTGGGGAAAGTAGCCGTTCAGCACGCTCAATTTCATCCCGTTCACCATGAATTCGCCGGCAATAAAGCGTTTCTGATCATCGGCGGAGTCGCTGGTGAAGCCTTTGCTGACGGACAGAAAAGGATGTTTGGACATGAGCGCAACCCCGTAGTGGGTTTTCTGGCCAAAATATTCCACGTGGTAACCGAGCTTGCGCACGTCGGCGACGGGAAAATCCTGGTCCGTCACCTTGGTCTCCTGGAGGCCGATAAAATCCGGCGCGTGGGTGGCCACTACGGCTTCGAGCTGGTGGAGGCGCAAGCGGATGCTGTTGACGTTGAAGGAAACGCACTTCATGGGAGACTCGCCGAAGGGGAAACTTGAGGCGGGCTTATAACACACGCGAATGGCAAAAAACAAAGGCCCCGCGGGGCCTTTGTCGAACCGGTCAGAAGTTGGCTACTCTCTGCTGGGGGTCTTTCATCAGCTCAACCATATCAATCAAGATAAAGCCCGCTTCGTGCAGCAGCGCGTCCTTGTCCGGATCTATGACCGGACGGGTTTCCGCGGCCGTTTTTTCCGCGTTGGCTTCCTCTTCCTTCTCGAAGGCCTGGAATTCCGTCAGGTTGGCGAACGGCTTCAGATTTTTCGCGGCCCGGCGTTTGTTTTCGATCAGCATGCGCTCGCGCTCGAGGTTTTCTTTTTCCTGCAGCCGTTCGGCTTCATTCAACGAGATGACCGTGCGCTCCTTGTTCTTCTGCATCAGCGCCACCTGATCCTGCAACAGGATAATGTCCGGATCCTTGGCGGCGCGGGTGCGGTGCCGTTTGTCGAGGGTCGGGATGATCTGGGTAAAATCAAAATATTTTCCGTGTTTGGCCGGGGTGATCTGATCCCAGGGCAAAGCGGTTTCATAGGCAGATTCCCCCACTTCATCCTGGTCGATCAGCACCGGCATGGAAATATCCGGAATGATGCCGCGATGCTGGGTACTGTCGCCCGAGACCCGGTAAAACTTGGATTCGGTCAGTTTCAGCTGGCCTTCTGGCAGATCGGACAGCAGCTGCACGGTGCCTTTACCAAAGGACTGCGAGCCGACGATGATGCCGCGGTTGTAATCCTGGATAGCGCCGGCAAAAATTTCCGATGCCGAGGCGCTCAGGCGGTTGATCATCACCACGAGGGGACCGCGGTAATAGGCGCGCGAGCGGGATCGGTTGTGTTGTGAAACCCGGCCGTCCGCTTCGCGGATCTGCACAACCGGACCCTGGTCGATGAACAGGTCGGTCAACATGGTGGCCTCTTGCAGAGAGCCGCCGCCGTTGTTGCGCAGGTCAAGGATTACGCCTTCGACATTTTCCTCTTCCAGTTCACGCAGCAGATTGGCGACGTCGCGCGTAGTGCTGCGGAAGTTCTGGTCGCCGCGCCTATAGGCTTCAAAGTCGTGGTAGAAGGCGGGAACATCGATCACACCGATCTTGCGCTTGACCGTACCTTCGGTAATCTCGAAGACAGCCTTTTGCGCCGCCTGGTCTTCCAGCTTCACGGTGCCGCGTTTGATCGGCACGATTTTCGGCTCGGTCTCGTCGGTCTGGACTTCCAAGCGGACCAAGGTGTCCTTTTTGCCGCGGATCATGTCGACCACTTCATCGAGGCGCCAGCCGACCACGTCGATCATCTCGCCTTCCATGCCCTGGCCAACACCGACGATCTTGTCGGCGGGTTTCAGCTGCCCCTGTTTATCCGCCGGTCCGCCCGCCACCAGCCGCACGACCTTGGTGTGTTCGTCTTCGGATTGGAGTACAGCGCCTATGCCCTCCAACTGGAGCGACATGTTGATGTTGAAATTTTCCGACGTGCGCGGTGAAAAATAGTTGGTGTGCGGATCGTACAGGATGGTAAACGAGTTAATCAGGGTCTCGTAAACGTCTTGCGGGTTCTGCTGGGTGGTGCGGTGCAACTGGTTTTTATAGCGGCGCTGCAGGGTCACCTTGGCCTCGTCGACGGTTTTACCGGCGAGTTTCAGGTTGAGCACGGAGAGCTTCAGGCGTTTGTCCCAAAGCTCGTCGGCTTCTGCGCGGTCGCGCGGCCAGGGCGCTTTCTCGCGGTCCATTTCAACTTGGTCTTTGCCATTGAAATCGAACGCGACCTTGGTGTCGTTGAGTTTTGCCAGGACCCATTCCAGTCGCTCGGTTACCCGCTGCTGGTAGGTGTGATAGATATCAAAACCCGGTTTCAACTCACCCTTCTTGATGTAGTCGTCGTGGCGGGTTTTGTCCTTGTAAAACTGCTCAATGTCCGCTTGCAGGAAGTACAGGCGGCCCGGGTCCAGCGTCTCCAAATAGTTGTCGAGAAACTCGGCCGAGAGGTGATCGTCGATCGGCAAATTGCGATAGTGACGCTTGGACAGTTTATCCATTATGTCGATTGTGGTTATCGCTTGAGACTGAGTGGGCTGGAGCGGCTTGAGATCGTTAGTGGCGGCGTTACTGGCGGCAGCGAGCACCGCGAACAAACAACCGGCGAATCGGGAGACAGACAAAGTATTTAATCCTGGTCGCAATCTGAGGAAAGAATTCATAATCACCTGGCCGGTAGCCGCGAGCCCTTGGGGGAAACGGACCGGTATTGAGAAAGTTTAGGTAACTCCGCCTCGTTCGTCGAGGGGCCGTGAAAAAGTTGCGCCCACCCTGGCCGATCTCAAAGCTTCGGCTCATCCGAGCGCGAGCGATCCTATGCTATAACAATCCGCCGCCAGATTAACATCCAACTGCGCAGACTCATTGCCCGTTTAGTCCATACGGTTGTTTAAGGGTTCCGCGATTGCCGTGCAAAATTCGCGCAACCTGAACCATGTCTCAGGTGACACCCACTCATCCACCGCCCACTCATCCACCACCCACTCATCCACCGAACGCGTCGGCGCGCTTTTGCAGACTACACTTAAAATACCCAGTCGCAGTCCGTTTTTCATCGGGGCGTTCATAACAATGTCTGCGGAGCAACAGAAAGCTATTACGATCGAGCAATTGTGTGTCGGCATGTTCGTCACCAAACTCGATATCTCCTGGCTGGACAGCCCGTTTTTGAGCCACACCCGGCTGATCAAACAGACAAGCGATATAGAGTCTTTGAAAGCCGCGGGAGTGAAAAAGGTCGTGATAGACCTCTCCCGCAGCACCGTAACTGTCACCGAGCCGGGCGACCCGGTCGAAACTCAACAGAAGCGGGCGCCGGTTGCGGCCGCCGCTCCGGTGCCCGTCCCCCTCGTTGCGCATACGCAGACCGAAACGCGCCAGACCCATCATGTCGAGCGTGAGATGGCGGCAGCCGTCCAGCTGCGCGGCAAGATCCGCAAAGTGGTGGAAAATCTCCAGCGCACCTTTGAGACTGGCGCCCCCGTGCCGGTCGCTGAATTGGTGCACCTGGTGGACAGCACGCTCGAGAGTCTCGCGCGCAATGACCAGGCGTTAATGAGCCTGGTGCATCTCAGCCGCAAAGCGCAAAAGATTGCGGACCACGTGTTCGGCGTCTTCTGTCTGGTCCTCAATTTGGCGCTGGTGCGCAAGGTGCCAGACGATGAACGTGAGCAATTGGGCTTGGCGGCCCTGCTGCACGAGGCGGGCTGGACCCAGTTGCCGCTGAATCTGCTTGGCAAACGCACGCGCTACACCAAGGCCGAAGAGAGCCTCGTCAGGAAACACACCCTTTTGGGCGATCAGATACTGGCGCGGTCCGAATTGCCCAAACTTACGCAGCGCCTGGTGGCCGAGCACCACGAGCTGCTCGATGGTTCCGGCTATCCCCGCGGCTTACGCGGCAGCGATCTGCATCCTCTAAGTCATCTGCTCAGCGTGGTGGACGCTTACGAAGAACGGGTGCACCAGCTGACGGACGAACCGGGCGTGATTCCCACCAATGCCCTGCGGTCACTGTATCGCGACGCCGAACGCGGGGCCTTCAGCCCGGAGGTAGTCGCGAGCTTTATCGGTTTGCTGGGCATTTATCCGCCGACGGCCATGGTGCTGCTCAATACGGGTGAAAAGGCGGTGGTCCGACGTCACCACGCGGACGCGCCCCTCCTACCGGAGGTGGTCGTGGTAGTGGACGGAGCGGGGACTCTCTGCCATCCGCCCCTCGAGCTGGATTTGCGCCACCAGGTCGGCGAGCCGAGGCGGACCATCGAAAGTGCAGTAGATCTGCATAGCCCCGGCAATGAAAATTTACGGCGGCTGCCCTTGTTGGAGGACCTGTTCAGTGCTTGAAAAACGGGCGGATTATCCCATTTTGCCGCAGGCGGCCGACCTTTCGGCCGAGACCTTGGCTTGGTGCAATGCGTGGCCCGATGGATTGCTCGCGGTGGATAGCCGCTTTCGGCTTATTTACCTCTCGGAGCGTGCCGCTGCGCTCCTGGGTTGTTCGGCGGAAGCCGGGCTCGGTCGCGCACTCCACGATCTGGTGTTCGTCCGCAGCCGCGAGTACGCCCACGACCTGGCGGCGTGCCCCCTCTGCGCACCGGATGCCGATCCCGCCGAGACCCATTCTTCCTACTGGATGACCCAAGCCGGGCGCAATCTCAGCGTGGATTACCGGCTGATCCCCCTCGTGGAGCACGCCGGCCGCGCCGCGCGCTTGATCAGTTTTTATGACAATCGCCAGCGCAGTCACAGTTATCGCGAGATGGTGAAATACACTGAATACGTCGAGCAGAGCCCGGCGCCCATCGCCGAATTTGATAACGAGGGCCAGCTGCTGTTTGGCAATCCCGCGCTGCAGGACGAACTCTTGCTCCACGGCTTCGACGAAGCGGGCAATGGCCGCATCTGGCCCGCCGATTTAGCGGCCATATGCCAAACGGCCTGGGCCCAGCAAAAGATCATCAACGATGTCGAAGTCCGCATCGACGACACCTGGTTTCGCTGGCATTTCCATCCAGTCGCCTCAACCACCAGTCCGTCCGTCTTGGCCTACCTGTTTGATATTACCGAACAGAAGCAGGCCGAAATTCGCCTCGCCGAAGAACAAACCGCCGCGCGGCGCGACTTCCTGGCCAAGATGGTGCACGAGCTGCGCACCCCGCTGAACGCCATCATCGGCTTTTCCCAGGTGGTGTTGCGCCGAGCGGAAAATGTGCTCACAGAACGAGATCTCGCGTGTTTGCGCGCAATCCGCAGCGCGGGGCTGCAATTGAACGAGATGGTGTCGGACACTCTCGATATCGCGAAAATCGAAGCGGGAAAAATGCACGTTCACCTGGAAAATTTCCGCGTGGCCAAAGCCCTCGAGTCCTTTCACGAACAGGTGGAAACCCTCGCCGAGGCCAAAAAGCTGCACTACCAGGTCGCTTGCGACGCCGAGCTGGTGATCTATTCCGATTTCAAAAAGGTCCGGCAGATCCTTCTCAACCTCGTGAGCAACGCGATCAAATACACCCATCAGGGGAGTGTCCGAGTGACAGCGCATATCGAATTGACCGGCGCACATAACGCGGATCACTGTGTCTTATTCGAGGTCGCGGATACCGGAATCGGCATAAATGTTGCGCAGCAGGCCCAATTGTTCGGCGCGTATCAACAGCTCGATGAGAGGGCTAACCGGAATATTCAAGGAACGGGACTTGGCCTCGCTTTGGTCGCCGAGCTGGTGCAGATGCTGGGCGGCACTATTCGAGTCGACAGTGCCGCGGGGGAGGGCAGCGTCTTCCGGGTAAACTTACCGCTGAGTGAAATGGGGTCGCTGGAATAATTTTGCTGCGGAACGATCTCGCTGCAATCTCGCTGCGGAACTATTTCTTCGCCGCGGAACATGGCAAATGCTGCGGGCGGAGGTTTGCCTAGGCCCAGCGTCGCGAATCGTACCCTTGGCAACGGCAAACTGAGTCATCGATCACTGCATTATTTTTTTGTGAACTGCACAATGGTTGAGCATTGACCGACGTCCCGAAGCCTTCCAAAACAATCCGGCCACTATTTTGACTATGCGCTTAACCCGAACTTTTTCCCTCCGCACCGGCGCGACGCTTCTCGCCCTCGCCAGTATTCTCTGGCTCTGCGCCTGCGGCGGTTCCCAGCAGGCAGGCAATCAACAGCCGGTCGCGAAAATCGAATTCTCTCCGCCTCAGGGTGGGGCTCCCGTCACCGTAGAATTCAACGGCGCCGGCTCCTCCGATGCGGATGGCCGCATAACCAGTTATCGCTGGAGCTTTGGCGATGGCACCACAGGGACGGGCGCGATCGTCAACCACCGCTACGCAGCCGCCGGTAATTTCACCGTTTCACTCACGGTCACCGACGATCTCGGCGCGAGTCATCAGGCCTCGACGGCGCTGGTGGTCAACGGCGGTAATCAAGCTCCAGTCGCGGTCATCGCTGTCAGCGCCGAGCGCGGCGTCGCGCCTTTCACCGTCGAGTTCAGCGCGGCCAACTCCTATGACGAGGACGGCAACATAACCACCTACCAGTGGGACCTCGGGCAGGGAACCACCAGCGCCGAGACCGTGGTCCGCAAAACCTTCACGGAGTCTGGCGACTATAAAGTGACTCTGACCGTCACAGACGATGCGGGCCTCGCCAGCAGCAAATCCACCGTTGTGACAGCGCTGGCCGAAAGCGCCCGCTATACCATCAGCGGCGTTATTACCTCGCTGCCCTATACGGACGTGGACGGGGATGTGAATGATCCTAAAGCGAATTCTTTCGACAACGACGGCCACACCTCCGCCAACATCCAGCCTATTTCGAATCCTGTTCTGCTTAATGGGTTTGCCACCTACAGTCAAACTGGGCAACTGCCCGACGCGTTTGCCTTCGAATCCGACCAGCACGATATCTACTCGGTGGACTTGCAGGCGCAAGACTTTGTGTCCCTGCGTGTGGTCGACCATGTCGAAGGGGACCTGGACCTCATTCTGATCGACCGAAATACGACGGATATAGTGGCTGCCTCGGAAAGCACCGGCGAGTTTGAGTCGGTGCAGGCGNNTATCCGCCAGCCGTTATTCCCGCTACCTGCTCAAGGTCGGGAAGACCTCGTTGATGAGCGGCGCGGCGGCGCGTGGGCAGAGTGTTGACTTTGAACCAGACCAGGCGATCTTTAAACGGCGTGACGGTTTTGTGCGCGGCCTCAGCCTGGTCGAGCAAGCGCAGATGAAGGTGACGCACAACCAGACAAACCGCCCGGCGCTGGCCAAGCTCAACCCGCTCAATCCTCAAACTCAAGCAATGCTGAGTTTCAGCGCGGCCCCTACCGGTTTCGAACGCTGGCTCGGCCAGCAAAACCCGAAAACGCTGGCCAAGTTGCGCACCCTGCGCGCCATCAAAAAGCTGCGGCAGCAGCCGGATATCGAATATGCCGAGCCCAACTACCGCGTGCGCTCCCTGCTGACGCCCAACGATCCGGCCTATGTTTACCAGTGGCACTATTCGGCCATTAACCTGCCGCAGGCCTGGAACCTCACCACCGGCGATCCCTCGGTCATAGTGGCGGTGGTGGATTCCGGGGTGTTCCCTGGGCATCCGGACTTAGAGGGCCAGTTAACCGGCGGATACGATTTTGTCTCGAGCGTGGCCACAGCCAACGACGACGACGGCATAGACTCCGACCCCGGCGATCCAGGCGATAGTATTTACATCGGCAGCAGCTCCTGGCATGGGACCCACGTCACCGGTACCGTTGCCGCGCGGATGAACAATGAAGAGGGCGGCGTCGGCGTGGCTCCCGGGGTCAAGGTCATGCCCCTGCGGGCGATGGGCCGCGGCGGCGGTCTGGCTTACGACATACTGCAGGCCGTGCGTTACGCCGCCAAACTGGAAAACGACAGTGGCACCGTCCCGCCGCAGCCGGCGGACATCATCAATCTCAGCCTTGGCGGGGCGGGTTATTCTCAATCTTCGCAGGACCTCTATAGAAGCGTTCGGGCGCGGGGCATTATTGTGATAGCCGCGGCGGGCAACGAAAATACTGATGAACCCATGTATCCAGCCTCCTATGACGGAGTGGTCTCAGTGGCGGCGACGGATTTTACCGGTGCGCGCGCTCCCTACTCCAACACCGGGCTGAACATCGACGTGGCCGCCCCCGGCGGCCTTATGTCGGTCGACCGTAACAGCGACGGTCACTCGGACGGGATCCTGAGCACTGGCGTGCAGGAAACCGAAACCAGTCGCGAAAAAAGTTACGTTTTTTATCAGGGCACTTCCATGGCGGCTCCCCATGTGGCCGGCGTTGCGGCGCTGATGAAATCGGTTCATCCGAATTTGACCCCCGATGAGTTCGACAGCCTCTTGATATCCGGTGCCATCACTGATGACCGAGGAGATCCCGGCCGCGACAACGACTTCGGTTACGGCGCGATCGATGCCTACCGCGCAGTAGAAGCTGCGCGGGTGTTAGCGGTGGGCGGGACTACTGCGGCGGTGTTCGCCAGCACCAGCTTGCTGGTGTTCGAGGGGGAAACCGAGGAGCAGGCGATCGAGCTGAAAACCCTCGGCAGCGGGCGGATCCGCATCACTGGCGTCAGTGCGTCCGAGCCGTGGCTGAGCGCGACGCCCGCCGAGGTCGACGCCGACGGCATAGGAAGCTACAGAATCAGGGTTAATCGCGGTTCTCTGCCCGATGGGCTTTATCGCGGTTTTGTCGAGTTCACGACCGATTCGGGATCGATTGTCAAAGTGCAGGTCAATATGCGGGTCGGTGAAGTGGTCGCCATAGGCAATGCCGGCTATCTGTACATACTGCTGATCGACGCGAATCTCGGGGCGGTGGTCGCAGTGGGGGAAAGCGCTGCGGTCGAAGGCCAATACGCCTATTATTTCGACGATATTCCCGCGGGCGACTACTACGTAGCCGCCGGCTCGGATATCAATAACGACAGCCTGGTGTGCGAGGACGGGGAGAGTTGTGGATTTTATCCGTCCCTCGGCGAGGTGGTGGTACTGAGAGTCGATGCCGATAAAGACAATATCAATTTCCCGGCGGGGCTCCAGGCGACCCTTGGAACTCAAAATACCCAAGCGCGGGACGGGCTCTCCCGGGTTCTCTATCAATATTAGGAAATGATAACTGCTGTCGACCAGCTGCGGGCGGCCAGCCGCGGGCGGCCAGCTGCGGGCGGCGACACCGCCGTTTCCCGCAGCAGGTCGAGCGCTGCCAATGCTGGTCGGCGGCCCTTGGCGTTCTTAAAGAGAATCGACCTCGATTTCGAATATCCCTTTCGGATCCCTTACTAGCCGGTATCCCCCCGCGGGCAATGCAACCACCAGGCAGGGGCTTGTCACCTGTGCTGTTTGCAGGGTACCGGGCGCCGGTTGTTGTATAACCACAGGCAATACCAGCGTAGCTTCCCGTATTTCGGCGCTTTCGGCTGTCAGGGCGATACCGTAGCCGCCGGAGGGTTTCTGACCGAGGCTAAGCAGGAGCAAACGTTGGTCCGGCGCTGGCGCAAACGGCGCGGACGTCGTGCCAAGATGCGTGCGCGGCGCTTGTGCCTGTAATTCACGGAGCTCCGTCAAAGTCAGCACGCGTATACCCGCGGACGCTTCACATACTGAGTTCTGATAAACCTTCGTCACTGGCACAGGGGCGGCGGTGGCGCAAGCGCTAATGCCGAAGGTAAGAAGCAGGGGCGGTACAACCCGATTCATATGTCTTTTCCGGAAAGTTTCAGTCTCTGACAGAAGGTCGTCGGCACAGGTTCACGCGGTTGGCGGCGCTGGTTGCGCGAACAAAGTCGAACTTCACGCCCCAGATCCTCCTGATCGCCGCGCCCCCCTTCTTATCTGGGCGCCCGACTCGGAGATGGGTCATAGCCGGCTGGCACACACCTCGCCGGCCGCACCTCGCCGGCCGCACCATCCACATGTGTTAATTTCCCCAGTCCTTCCCTAAAATAGCCTGTTGAGAATAAATCATGCTTTTGACGCGCTGCGCTTGGAATCAAAAAATCATGTCTAGTAGGCCTGCAAATAATTTTTGGACCGGATGCTGCCGGATCCTTCTGGTAACGCTAGCCGTCTTTGTCAGTGGGGGGGCGTTGGCCAAAGAATCTGCTGTGCATTATTACGTAGAATTTTTGCCGCAGAAAAAAATAGCGAAGGTGCGGATCGAAATATCCGAGGCGGGGTGGCTGAGGCAGGCGCGCTTCCCGCTGCGCAAACACGACTTGCAGGATCTGAAGGCGACCGGGGAGTTGGAAAATAAAAACGGCGAGTTGTTGTGGCGGCCGCAGACGCGGGATAATGCGCAACTGAGTTACACCATTGCCATTCCGCACCAGCGGGCGAGCGGACAATACGATGCCTACATAACGGACGACTGGGCGCTGTTGCGCGGCGAGCACCTGGTGCCGCCGATTAAGATTCGCCGGCTTAAAAAAGCCAAGGCTAAGGTTTATGTGACTTTTGTTCTGCCGCAAAAGTGGACATCCGTCAATACGGGATGGTATAGGACAGAAAACCGCGAGACATTCGAACTCAATAATTCCGCCAAAATATTTGCGCGGCCCGCCGGCTGGTTAATCGCTGGAATCCTGGGAACGCGGCACGAACAGATGTTCAAAACCCAGATTTCCATTAGCGCGCCGCGCGGGCATGCCTTTCGCCAAATGGAGCTAATGACATTTTTGACGATGGTTTGGCCACACGTGGATAACCTATTCGCAAAAGTGCCCGAAAAAATCCTGATCGTGGGCGCGCCGGATCCTATGTGGCGGGGCGGCTTGTCCTCGCCCACGTCGCTCTACCTGCACAGTGATCGACCCTTGGTGAGTGAAAACGGCACGAGCACGGTGCTGCATGAACTCATTCATGTCATTTCGGGAATTCATGGGTTAGATCAACAGGACTGGATAACCGAGGGGCTGGCNNGTTACGGAGTCGAAATTCTCTACAGGGCGGGCGGTTATTCCAGCGGCCGACGGGAAAAAATCTTTGCGGACTTGGCCCAATGGGGCAGGGACGTCAAATCCCTGCGGCAGAACCGCTCCAGCGGCCCCTACACCGCCCGGGCGGCCGTTTTTTTCGATCAGCTCGATCGCGAAATCCAGCAAAAATCCGCCGGTCGTTACAGGCTCGACCATTTGTTGCAGAAAGTTCGGCCAAAAAAATACATCGGGGTGCAAGACTTGCAGAAACAATACAAAGCGCTTTTGGGTTCCGACTCGCCGCTGCTCGCCAGCGACCTGGTACAGTAGGTGAGAGTCGAACGCGTCCGGCCGTTCGGGCCGGTCACCGGCTTTCAAGTAGGCTACGCGCCTATCGGCCAACCGCTGATGAAGGTCATCTGTTATCACGTGGGAGACGTTTTGCTCGACACCGGCGCCTACTGGACTCGACCCTCGCTCCACCGGATGTTGCAAGGCTACCCAATCCGTCACATTCTCTTGACCCATTATCATGAGGACCACGCCGGCAACGCGGCGTTTTTGCAGAGGGACCTGGGGGTGCCTGTCTACGGAAATCCTCTGACGCGCCGGCTGTTGGCGAATAAAATTCCATTAAAACCTTACGAACACTACATCTGGGGTAAATTAGAGCCGGTCGAGATTCGTGAATTGACGGGCGAGTTTGTCAGCGGCGATTATGTTTTCACTCCGGTACACACCCCCGGCCACAGTCCAGACCACTACGTCTATTTGGAAAAAAAGCGCGGCTGGTTATTTTCCGGTGACATGTTCCTTGGTGTCAAAATCAAGTATTTTCGCAGCGACGAAGACATAGTGGTCACCATAAAATCGCTGCGGAACATTCTCGAGCTGGAGTTCGACAAACTTTTTTGCGGCCACAATCCGCAACTCGAGAATCCTAAAAGTCTGGTGCGTGCCAAAGCGGATCATCTGCAACAAATCGTGGATACGGCGGCGCATTGGCTTGCGCTGGGACTAGGCGATAAGGAGATTCTGCGCCGCATGGTAAAGGGACACGAATCCTGGATGACCCGGGCGTTCACTTTGGGTGACGTGGGGTATCATCATATGGTCCGCTCTGCCTTAACGAATCTCCGCCCCCGACCCCTGTAGGTAGGGCGTCCCGCGCAGGGCGACCCGCAAAAACAGGAAACGAACCCCAACACTTCCAAGTCCCTCACACCCATATAACTTCACCCCCCAGCGGTCGCCGCAGGGGCAGGGTGATTTCGCGACAACATAAACCTCTGCAGCAGGACCGGCAATACGGTGATATTCGTCAAAAGTGCTATGAACATGGCGATGCTGGTCAGCAGGCCGAACATGACGCTGGGAATAAAATCGGAGAAGACGAGGGATGAAAAGCCGATCACAATCAGGGCGGCGGCGTAGACCATCGCAAAGCCCACGGATTCGAGCGCACGACGCACCGCGTCCTCCGCGCCAGCGGCTTTTTCCTCGAGAAAACGGTGCACGTAGTGAATGGTGTCGTCGACGGAAATCCCCATGGCTACACCCGCAATGGTAATGGTCATCAAATCCAAGGGAATGCCCAGTAACCCCATTCCACCCATGATGGCGGCCGAGGTGATCATATTGGGAATCAGGCAGATAACGGCAATGCGCGGTGAACGGAATATGCCGAGCAGAATAACTGCCATGGCGGCGTACACGATGGCGAGAGTGGAAAATTCGGATTTCACCAGACGGCCAAGTACGTCTTGGTAGAGCACAAACAGGTTGGTGAGTTGATAATGCTCTGCCGCTATGCCCAAATCTGCCATATCCCGGTGGATCTCCTGCATAAGTTCTGCGCGATTGAGACCGGGTGTAGAGTCCTGGATTCGCATGCTAATGCGAACCTCTTGTTCCTTGATGGCAAAATAATTGGTGAACAGATCGCGCTGTAGATCTTTGTCGAGCGCGCGGTAGAGAGCGGTTAGCTCATATTCTGCTATAGGTTTCCCGGTGACTACCCGAGCAATGCGCGTAAAATCGATGATGGATGTAATATTGCCGATCGCTTCTTTTTCTTCCAATTTGTTTTGAATCTTCTGGACGGTTTGCACGGCATCAGCAGTGATGATCAAATCGGGATTCTGCTGCCGCTTGGGGATCCGATACAAAACATCCAGCGGCGTGGACCCGCCGAATTCCTGGTCGATGAAAGTCAGTTCTCGGTAGACGTCCGTGGACTCGCGGAAATAATTGAGAAAACTGTTTTCGGCTGTCAGGCGGAAACACCCTATGATTCCCGCGACCAAGACCGCGCCGCCGGCAATTGTGATGAAGGCGGGGTGATGAAGTACCCAGGCGGCGCAGGCGCGCATTAGGCCACCGACCATAGGTTGCTGATTTACCTGGCGCACCATGGGCAGCCACGCGATGAGCAGCGCGGGAAACAGCAACAGACTGACTAGGAGCGTCACCAGCATGGCGAGCACCATCATCCATCCGAAACTGATCACCGGTTGCACGCCGCTGAATATTAGGGAACCGAAGCCAACCGAGTTGGTCAGCACGGAATACAGGCAGGGTTTCGTTTTACGCCGTACGGTTTCTTTGACCAAGGACGCTTGATCNNCCAATTCCTGGTATTGCACAATTAAATGAATAATCACCGCTAGAGTGAAGATGATTTGCAGCGCGACAATATTCGCGGAAATGACCGTAACCTTCAGATCCAATAGGCCGAGTAAACCCAAAGTACAGACCACACTGAGAGTGCACCCCAGTAGAGGGAGGAAAACCCAGCGCCATTGGCGGAATAGCCAATACAGGATCACCGCGAAAATAAGCACTATGACCGCTCCGAATATCACCAGGTCACTGCGTACGATTTCGATCAGCTGATGGGCGAGAAGATTGTTGCCGCCAAGGAAAAACTTGCCCTTGTTGCCGTACTCGGCGGTCACTGCACGCAGGGCCTCGATTTCCTGGGAGCGTTGTTTGTCCAGCCTGTTGTCCAGCTCATCGCGCTGCAATTCCAATGCTTCAAGTTTTTTCTCCTCCTCCGCGGTCAGCTCGCGCTCCAACAGTTGATTTTCAATCTCGACTATTTCGCGCCGCAGTCTCGCTTCCTCCGATGTTGTTTCAAATACTACCTGCAGCGCTATAGCCGTCTGTTCCTCATTGACCAATAAACCTTCGTAGATCGGGTGTTTGGTCATTACCTTTTTCATCTCTGTGCTGCTGTATCGCTGCGCCTCCCAGGTAAGCTTATTGGGATCTATATCTGACGAGATATCCTTCAAGCCATCGAATATGGGCATATTGACCAGGCTGCGGACGGATTTTACCCGCTCAAGGCGCTGTATCCGCTCGGACAGTTTTTGCAGGATCTCAAAGGTTTCTGTTGAAAAAATATCCCCAGAGGCGGGTTTAAAAGCCACTAATATGAATTCTTCCGGAGCGTAACGCTGGCTGGCCTGTTGGGTGAGGAGATAGTTCCGGTCGTTCTTGACCAGCAATGTATCCGCCGAAGCGTCTATGGAAAAGTTCTGGATGTGCCAGCCCAGAAGCAAAATGAGGCCTGCAAATGCAACCAGTATCAACCGGGGATGATGCAACGGGTTGATGTTTTTCATGGAGATGTTTTTCATGGATTGTTCCCTGGTTCCGAAACCGGGGTTCCCGCGTCTGGGATCTTCTCGTCCGCGGCGTCTTCTTCCCGCAATGATTCCGCGTCGCGCATTAACCGCTGCAGGTACAGGTTGCGCGTAAAAATATAGGGGTCCTTCGTTTCCCGCACCACTTTCGGATAATTTTCCAGGGTGGCCGCGTTGTCCTGAAAATGGTCGAACAACTTGAGCGCCGTGGCTGTTCGCTTGTCGTCGATGTAATTGAGAGGATGGAGAAAGTAATCGAGCACTATGGAGCCACCGCTACGGAAATCGCTGGGGCCAGCGAACGGCAGAACGACATAGGCTCCGTATCCCACGCCATAAGAGGCCATAGTATCGCCAAACGACGTTTTGTTACGCTCCAATTCGAACCAGCTGCTGGCAGGGTCAAACAGCCCCAGCACGCCCACCGTCGAATTAATCCCCAAACGCAGCAGACTTTTACCGGACTCCCCTGGCTTCCCTTGGAGCAGGCTGTTTACCGAGAACAAGGGTTCGCGCAGGTTGAGAAAAAAGTTGCCCACGCTTTTGTGGACAGGCTTCGGAGTTATTTTTCGGTAGCCCTTGCTCAGCGGCGAGAGGAAATAGCGGTAAACTGCGTCGTTGAATTTGAAAACTGATCGATTAAAACCTTCCAGTGGATCCCGGTAGTCATCGTAGGACACAACCGTGGGTGCCTCCTTATCCAGATTCTCGTAGGGCCCCGGCTGATCTGCCTGCGCAATCGGCGCGCGTTTGGCGGTCGAAGAGCAACTGCACAAGATAAACAGCAATCCGGCTATCAGGCAGTACTGAAATTTGCACGCAAACATGTATACATGATTTTTTATTTTTAGGCCGTCGTCTCCCGGCACGCGGATGCTGTTCTCGGTCCACTAAAGGCGCCTTTCAACACCCCGCGGAAGAAACAGGTCGAGCCTGGCGGTTTGAAGCATTGAGCGATCTGAACGATCTGCACGATTTGAACTGTCTGCATGATTTGAACTATGTGTATGAGTTGAACGGTTTGCACGGGACGTGCCAGAACATATGGTTGTACGAGGGTCGGCTGGCATAACTTTTGTTTGCTGTAGTTACGTCGTTTGTTGACCGTTCGGTGCCTCATGAAACTTATGTCACAGCGCAAATACCGNNCCCCGGCCGCCGTTAAGTATTACCTCAATAATCGGGTCCTTAATGATCTTGGCAGTTACCAAGGGCGGGTCGAGGACGTGGACGTTAATCTGTTTCGCGGCGCCTATGCCATTCAAGAGCTTGTGTTGTGGCGCAAAGGCGGCAATGAGCAGGTGCCTTTTTTTCAGGTGGGCGACGTGTCCATGGCGGTCAGTTGGGAAGCATTGGTGCACGGCGCTGTTCTGGCCAGTATCCGAGTGGAAGAAGCGGAGTTGAATTTTCTGGATGCCAAGCAGCAGGAGGAGCGTCAGACCGGCAAGGGAACCGATTGGGCGAGTGTTCTGGACCGCCTCTTTCCCATGACTTTGCACAGACTGGAAATTACGCGCAGCCGGGTCACCTTTCAAAATTTTGATACCACACCAAAGGTTCACCTGAGCGCGGAGGACATTGAATTAGTGGCGACCAATCTCACAAACGTCAAGGATGAAAAGGGTGAACGGGTAGCCACCGCCCGCGTCACGGCCAAGCTATTGGAGGGCGCGTCGCTGCAAGCCAGCGCCGAGTTTGACCCGTTTAATTTCGAAGACTTCGTTTTTGCAGCTGAGGTCCACGAAGTTCAGCTGCCCAAGCTCAACAGCTTCACCACGAATTACGCCAACGTGGACTTTGCAGATGGAAACGGCGAACTCTTCGTCGAACTCAAGGCGGAGGATGGTCAATTGGCCGGTTACGCCAAACCGCTTTTCAAAGATGTGAACATCATGAGCTGGCGTCAGGACGTTGAGCAGCAAAAAGACAATCCTTTCCGGTTGTTGTGGGAGGGCGCCCTCGGTTTCATTAAAACACTCTTTACCAACACTGATACTAGCCAAGTGGCGACCGAGATCGAAATCAAGGGCAGCATCAAGCAAGCGGACATAAGCCCTTGGCAAGCGACCATAGGCATAGTGAAAAATGCCTTTGTCGATGCGGTCGAGTCCCGTTTTGAACAATTGACCCCCCTGACCGGTTCCAAAGACGACAAGGATGATGACAACAAAGACGCCGATAACCAGAAAGACGAAAAAAAGTCTGACAAAAAAGAAGATAAAAAGGACGAAGACGAAAAACGAGAGACAGACGATAAAGCAGCGGCCTCGGGCAAAAAAGCAGCCCCCGAGACCGGGGAACGCAAGAGCGACTAGGGGTCGTCGCACCACGAGTGAAGCATTATTAACACAAACCGCTGTAAAGCTTACAATTCCGCCAGTCTCACTTTAATCTCGTCTTAGCGTCGGCTGGAGGGGGACGGTGCTGATTCGTGTGATGCTGCCACCCGCGGCATCATTCAAACGGGTAGCGTAAACCCCATTCCGCCCGCAGATTGTCCATTAGCCGCATGGTCGCCAGGGTTTCTTGCAGCGGGATAATGCGGCTTTCCAGGCCCCCCGTCCGCAGATGCCGCGCAACCTCTGCCACTTGGTAGATAAACCCGTTGCCGTGGTTCTCCTCCGTGACCGTTTCCGAGTGCTCAATAGTCCGGGTACCCTTGTGAATATGGATGTTAAAAGTGGTGCCCTGTTGAAAATGCGGAAAATCTATATACCCAAGGGAGCCATAGATCATGGCTTCCATTCGCGTATAAAGGTTGAAGCTCGTATTAATGCAAGCAATGCAGCCGGAGGCGTACTGCAGCTGGTATGTCGCCAGCTCATCGACTCCAGTGTCAGTGAAACGGCACAGGGATTTGCTGGCGACCGGCTGTGACTCCAGCAGAAAATTCACGAAAGTGATCGGGTATATGCCCATGTCCAGAGTGACGCCGCCAGCTAATTGCGGGTCCGTCAAACGCGGTAAGTACTGCGGCTGGGCGATGCCCCCGAAGGTGATGTTGAATAGTTTTATCTCCCCCAGCAGGCCGCTTTTCAGAATTTGTTTCAGGCGAACCATACTGGGGAGGAAACGCACCCAGATAGCTTCCATTAGAAAGCAGCGCTGGCGTTCGGCCAGCGATATTAGCTCGGCTGCCTGTTGGGCGTTGACCGTAAAAGGCTTTTCGATCAACAGATGTTTCCCGTGGCGCAGAGCGAGCAGGGCGTTTTCGTAATGGAAGTTGTGTGTCGTCGCCACATAAACCACGTGGATGTCCGGTCGAGCGACGAGAGCCTCGTAGGATTCGGCGGCGTCTATGCCGTACTGCTGGGCGAAAGTCTGTGCTCTCTCGAGACTCTTCGATGCGACCGCCACCAGTTTGCTGTCGGGATCAAAAATCACCGCGTCTGCCAGCTTATGAGCGATAAGGCCCGCTCCGATAATGCCCCAGCCTATAGTTTGGTGTGTCATACAAATCCTATGGTCGTAAAATTCGAGAGCTTGCGCGACGACGCGCAACAGAATTGAAATCCTACCTTATGAGGTGGAGTTTGAAAATCTCGAAGGGAAAATTGAGAGCCGGCAGCAGGGCTGGGGCGACCGGCGGCGTGACTTTCCCGCCGGTCCAACCCCCTGGGTTGAATGCCGAATCGCGACGCTAGGTACGGGAGTTAGTGTCCATTCTTGAGCTAAAATCCGCTCGCTGATCCTTCGGGTCCGACGAGTAGCGAGTGGACACGGCAAATTCCGAAGGGCGAATTTGTTCGCCGTAACGGTCGGCATAGATGCGGGTAAATTCCGCGCCGAACAACAGGATCAGGCCGCCATAAGTAACCCAGAGCATTATCAGTACGATACTGCCGGCAGCGCCGTAGGTTGAAGCGGGATCGCTGTGGCTGAAATAAAAACTGAGGCCGAATTTTGCAATTACAAAGAGCAGGGCCGTAACAAAAGCGCCGACCCAGACATCTTTCCAGCGGACCTCCGCATCGGGCAGTATTTTGAAGATCGCGGCGAAGAGAAAGGTAACAACTGCCAGCGATACACCCAGGTCGAGAATGCGAAAAACGATNNTGAAGCGCATCGGAGAAATGGTGTGCTACCCACTCTCCCATGAAAGACAATACAGCGGATAATACGAGCGATACCAAAAGCAGGAAACCCACAGTCAAAATGAGGCCGAAGGAAAACACTCGGTCCATCACCAGCTTGAGAAATTTGCGGCGCGGCTCGGGCTTCACTTCCCAAACGATATCGAGGGTCTGCTGCAACTGGTAGAACACGCCTGTCGCGCCGAAAGCCAGGGTCGCGATGCCAAAAACAGACGCCATGGTGAACCCTTCAGA
>DJFO01000089.1 GCA_002432555.1 Marinagarivorans sp. UBA5870 | reverse complement strand
CGCGCATCCAGAAGCATTTTGGGCGGATCCCGCGGCCCAAACGCGAGCTGCCGTCCCTATACACCGTGGAACCGGCGCAAGACGGCGAGAAGAGCGTGACCGTGCGGCGCGTGGGTGACATCCAGTGGGCGGCGGCCGCGTACCATATCCCCGCGGGCAGTCATCCGGATTACGCGCCGCTGGAGGTGCTGGCGCAAGTTCTTGGCGACACTCCGCGCGGCCGCCTGCACCGGGAGCTCGTGGAAAAGAAACTGGCGGTCGGCGTCTTCGGTTATCCCTTGCAGCTGCAGGATCCAGGCATGTTGTTTTTTGCCGCCCAGGCGGACAAAAAGTCGGACCTCACGGCAACCGGCGCGGCGCTGCTGGAGGTGGTGGAGGGCAGCAAGCGGGTGCCGGTGACGGAGGAAGAGGTGGAGCGGGTAAAACGCAACCTGCTGAAGGAAATCACCTTAGCTTTCAACTCGTCGCAGAGTATCGCCATCGCCTTGAGCGAATACATAGGGATGGGCGATTGGCGCTTGCTGTTTCTCACCCGCGACCGCATCGAGCAGGTCACAACGCAGGACGTGCAGCGGGTGGCGGAGCACTACCTGGTGCGCAACAACCGAGTGGTTGGGCAATTTGTGCCCACCGCGGCACCGGAGCGGGTGGAAATTCCCGCGGTGACCGACCTGGCCCCGATGCTGGAAGGTTACACCGGGCGCGCCGCGGCCGAGGAGGGCGAGGCCTTCGATCCCTCGTTTGAGAATATTGCGAAACGCACCCGCGTCGAGCAATTGGAGAGCGGGGCGGCGGTCGCGCTGCTGCCGAAAAAGACCCGCGGCGGCGCCGTGGTCTTGCAACTGGCCATGCAATACGGCACCGAACAATCGTTGCGCGGCCGCAGCGCGATTGCCGAGCTGACCGGCGCCATGCTGCTGCGCGGGACGCGCCGACTCGATCGTCAGGCCCTGCAAGATCGCCTCGACGAGTTGCAGGCTAACGTGAATATCGGCGGTGGCGTTACCGGCGCCTACGCGACTGTCGTCACCACCCGGGAAAATCTCGCGCAGGTCATAGCTCTGGTGGCGGAAGTGTTGCGGCAACCGGCGTTCAACGCCGCCGAGTTCGCGCAGCTGCAGGACCGGGCGGTCGCGAACCTGGAAGCCGAACGCCAGGAGCCCCAGGCGATTGTCGGGCGGGAAATGCAGCGGTTTTATAATCCGTGGCCGTCCAACCACCCTTACTATGTGGCGACGATCGACGAGGAGATTGCTGCTTTCAGGGCGGCTAAGCTCGCCGATTTAGAACGCTTTCACCGGGATTTCTATGGCGCAAGCACCGCTCAGATCGCGGTAGTTGGCGACTTTGAGGCCGAAGCAGCCCTGAGTATCCTGCGGGAGAATTTTGGCCAATGGCGCAGCGCCGAAACCTATTCGCGCATTCCGCAGCCGTTTCAGCCCCTGGCGGCCGCTGACATCACGCGCCAGACGCCCGACAAAGAAAACGCCTCCCTCGCCGCCATGCTGGTTTTGCCGGTGGGTGAGGATCACCCGGATGCGGCGGCGCTGCAAATGGGGATTTATATCTATGGGGGTGGTTTCCTCAATAGCCGCCTGGTCACCCGGCTGCGGCAGAAGGAGGGTTTGTCCTACAGCTCCGGCGCCTGGTTGAGTTTGGACAATTGGGAAGCCTCGGGCCAGCTCACCGCTTATGCCATATTCGCGCCGCAGAACGGCCCGGCGGTGGAGGCGGGCATTCGGGAGGAGTTGAATCGGCTGGTGCAACAGGGCGTGACCGACGCCGAACTCGCCGCTGCCAAATCCGGCATGCTGCAGCAGGCGCGCATGGACCGCGCTCAGAACGGTCATTTAGCGGCGCTGCTGGTGGGCAACCTAGAGCTGAAACGCGATATGCAGTGGCACGCCGCCAAGGAGACCCGGCTGCAGGCGCTCACCGCGCCGCAGATCCAAACCGCGCTGCGGCAGCACCTGGGGCAAGGTTACCTGGGCATAGTGCGAGCGGGTGATTTTGCCGCGGCGAAGAAAGACTCCGGGGCCAAGGAGCCGGTGAAAAAGGCTGCGAAGGAGTAGGTGGGGGCGGTGTGGTACGGCAACCCGCGCAGGGCGCCCTCTCCCCGACCCCTGCGCGGGCCGCCCTCTCCCGCTCGCGGCAGAGGGGAGATGCACGTTGCAGCAGGATTGGCAGTACTCCCGTCGACTGCGCCTCTGTTCCTGAGCGGGCGAGGGGAGATGCACGTTGCAGCGGGTGGCAGTACTCGTCGCCTGCGCCGCTGTTCCTCCTCTCTTCCCGAGCAGGCGAGGGGAGATGCACGTTGCAGCAGGGTTCGCAGTACTCCCGTCGACTGCCGCTGTTCCTCCCCTCTCCCGCGAGCGGGAGAGGGGCGGGGGAGAGGGGAGAGGGGAGCGGCGAAGCGACCGCGGCGGTCGCAACGAAACTATCCTACCAAACTTGCTAATGCCTCGAGCTTGGCCGGATCCTGGTCGACGAATCGCACGATTACCCGCACCCGCTCGGCATCCGGTGAAAGGTCGCAGGCGCTGATGCTGTGCACGTAACAGTTCAACCGCGCCACGGCGGTCCCGTTTTCGTCATGGAGGTCGACCGCGGCCTGGTCGAAAACCGTGGGCAGAATTCCGCCTCGCGCCATGGTCCCGCACAGCGCCTGGGTGGAAGTCTCCAATATGTCGTAGGGGCAGGTGGTGTGCGGAAAACGCAGATAAGCTTTGCCGCGGAATCTTTCCTTGGTGGTGGTCGCTTTTTCGGGTGCCGGTTGCGGCGGGTTGGCAGTCACCGTCGCGGTGGCGCGGCCCCCGGTGAGCACTTCGATGGAGGAAAAAGCCAGTCCGCGGTTGCTCGGGCCGCTGGCCGTGGGCTGGTAGCCCATGCGTTTGAGCTGCTTGCCGATCTTGCGCGTCAGCTTTNNCCGACACGCCGGCCTCCACCGCCTTCATCACGTGATCGCGGTCGCCGCGGCTGGTGATCATGATGAAGGGAGTCGCGTTAAACTGCGGTTGCTCCCGCACCCAGCGCAGCAATTCCTCGCCCGAAATCTCCGGCATCTCCCAGTCGGAGAGTATCAGATTCGGGCCCTTGCTTTTGATGATGCTCATGGCGCGGGCGCCATCGGGCGCCTCCAGCAATTCCACGCTGGGAGCCATTTGCCGCACGGTGCGCTTCACCATGTCCCGCACGAAGGTAGCGTCGTCCACCACCAGAACCTTTAACGACATGTTCCACCCCCTTTGCCACTGGCGCGGCTTCGTCTTCGAGAACCGGCGCCGCCGCGAAAGCTGCCACCGGCCGGTTCTAAAACTATAGGCGGCTTTTTGCCGGCCATTGGGGTAAAGGCATCTCCGGAGAACGCGGGGCGGGTTTGACTATTGGGGAGCGAGTATCTCCTGCCACCAGTTTAAGGGGGTAACGCCGTCCGCCGGATCGTAGACATTGCCGTAGAGCCACGTGCTCGATTCGGTCATGTGGCTGTCGAGCAGGGTTTCGATGGCGGTGAACCCGCAGCTGACGTGAATGCTGTACACCAGGACCCGCGGGTTTTCGAGGTCCAGCTGGCCGCCGAGTTTTTCCAGCTCTGGCGTGAGCGCGGCCTCGAGTGCATCCAGGTCACCCCGCGACAGCACTCGAATGCACAGATTGCCGCTGCGGCGGCGCAGTTCAAATTGTCCCGTGGCGGGGTTGCGTCGAATCCAATCGCCGCGGGCGAGACCCTTGGCGAACGCGGGGGACTGCAGCAGTCGGCATTCCCCCTCGTCGTTGACCTCCACCGGCAAGCGTTCGACAACCGACAGACCCCGGGCATCGAGCCCGGCGAAGATTTCAATCACTTGAGGCGTCTGCATACTGGACCTGTTCTCACTTAAAATGGCGCGGCATTATAGAGCGAAAACCCCCCGGGAGCCTCGGGGTTGTGCGCGCGGCAGGGACCGCCGGCTGGATCGGACACCGGCCGCTGTTTGCCGTTGAGCAAAGCGGCTGCAAACGCGGCGAGACAAGAGGAAGAACCAAGCCGGCTTGAACACGTCGACTCGATTCACTGAACAAACAGACGTGAAAACGCCATACGTCAAAGACGATAATTCACAACGCGATAATTTAAACAAGGAGCCCCTATGAAACCCATTTGTCGCACTGCAGCCGTTTTCTGCCTGGCGGCAGCCACCGCCTGTTCCGTCAACCCGGTCACCGGCAACAAGGAAATCTCCCTGATGAGCTCCTCGCAGGAGGTGGCCCAGGGGGAACAACTTTACGAGAGTTATCAGCAGCAACAGGGCGGGCGCTATCTTGTGGATACCGATCTGACGCCCTACGTTAATCAAGTCGGTCAAAAACTGGTACGGGTGAGCGATCGTTCGCAACTGCCGTATGAATTCGTGGTGCTCAATAACAGCGTGCCCAATGCCTGGGCGCTGCCCGGCGGCAAGATCGCCATCAACCGCGGCCTGCTGGTACTGCTCGAGGACGAGGCCCAGCTGGCCGCGGTGCTCGGACATGAAATCGTGCACGCCGCCGCGCGTCACGCCGTCCGCCAGGTGACGCGCGCCAAGTTGCTGGGGGTAGGTATGGCGGCTGCCGGCATCGCCGCCCAGGGCACCGACTACGGTCAGTGGATTTCGGCCGGTGCCGGGGTGGGCGCCGCCGCCTGGCAGGCCCACTACGGCCGCGACCAGGAACTCGAAGCGGATCAATACGGCGTTCAATATATGGNNGAAAGCCGGTTATGACGCGCAAGGCGCCGTGGAGCTGCAGAAAAAATTCGTCGAACTGTCCAAAGGTCAGCAGCGGGGTTTCATGGAGAATTTATTCGCCAGCCACCCGCCGTCGGAAGAGCGCGTGCGCCGCAATCAGGAGCTGGCCGCCGGCCACACCGGTGGCGAGCGCAACAAGTCCGCATTTGCCAAGGCCATGCAGCAGGTCAACCGCGACAAAGCCGCCTATGACGCCCATACGGACGCCTTAGCGGCGGCGGAAAAAAAGGATTTTGCTCAGGCCCTTAACCTGACAGAAAAAGCGATCAAGATTCAGCCGCGCGAGTCGCTGTTTCACATCACGAAAGGTCAACTGCACATGGCGAGCAAGGACGATACCGCGGCGCTACAGGCTTTCCAGCAGGCGGTAAAACTCAATCCGGAATATTATCTCGGCCACCTCGGCCAGGGGNNTGCTGCAGAAAAAAGCCGGGCAGAACGCCGCAGCGGGCAACGCGCTCAACGCCAGCATGAAATTACTGCCGACGCCCATTGCCGCTTACCACCTCGGGGAGTTGTCTCTGGGCGGCGGCGACAAGGCAGCCGCGCGCACCTACTTTGAATTCGCCGCCCAGGGCGAAGGGGAGATTGCCGAGGCGGCCAAAGCCCAGCTCAGCCGGTTGAGCGCAGGCTAGATTCCCGCAGGGGCTGCACCTGCGGCCCCGTTTATGTCCCGCAGCATTTCTTCAGTTTTTTTCCGCTGCCGCACCAGCAGGGGTCGTTGCGCGCGAATTTCAGCGGTGCCAAATGGTCGCCGTCCAGGTAATACCAGCGGCCGTCGTCACGGCGGAAGCGGGAGAGCTCGTGCAGCTGACCCAATTTAGTGGTAATGGAGTCGCCCGCCTGCTCGCGAAAAAAAGCCACAAACTCCACCTGTCCGTTATCTCCGTCCGCGGCCGCGTGCAACACTTGTAGTTTCAACCAGCGGGTGGTTGCGAGAGTAACGCGGATTTGGTCGGTTAAAAGCGCGGTGGGCGCGGCGGTTTTGTGCGTCGCGAGCAAATAGGTGATATCGCCGGTGCAAAAAGCGCTGTAGCGGCTGCGCATCAGCGCCTCGGGCGTGGGTGGAGACTCTTTACCTTCCAAAAAGGGGGCGCAGCAGTCGGCGAACATCCGCGCGCTGCCGCAGGGGCAGAAGCTCGCCATGATCAATGCCGAAAAAGTCGGTGTTCGTTGGCCTTGTTGTGGGCGATCCGGCCCGGGGACCCCGGGTTGGTCTGGAACAGCAATTCGCCGGCCCGCTGAATGATCTCTTCGATAGTGGTGTGTTTTTCCGGCGTGATCGAATAAATCGCAATGCTCACGGAAATGTCGTGCAGTCGGCCGGTAGAGTCTTTTATTTTTGCGTCGCGCACTTCACTGCGCAACGATTCCGCCCGCTCCCAAACCCATCGGTCGTCGTCTTCAATACAGATGACCACAAATTCGCCGTCGCACATGCGGATCGCGATATCGGTCGCGCGGGAGAAACATTGTTTGATGATCTCCGCAACCTTAATCAGGCACTCATCCGCCAGATTACCGCCACCTAAAGTAGTCAGCGCTTTCAGACTGTCCACATCCACGAGTATGGCGTGCAGACGCAGTTTCTCCCGTTTGGCGGCGCCGAGCATAAACTCGCCGCGGGTGCTCAGGTGGCCGCGGTTTTTCAACTGGGTAAGATGGTCCGTTTCGCTGGTGTACTCCAGGCGTTTGCTCATTTCCCGGTACAGCAGATTAACTTTTTCCAGGACGCTTTTAAGATATTCCTCCTGGGTTATATCCTTGTGGATTGCCACTATGTAGGCAATTTTATCCGGGCCGGTGAAAAAGGTCGTGCGCAATTGATTCCACAAAAACCGGCCGTCTTTGGTTGGCGTGCGCAGCCTGCAAGTGCAGGGTGTGCCGTCGCGCAGCGCGGACTGCAAAATCTCGTCGTCGGGGTCGTGCCACAGCTCGATCAAGTTGCGGCCGCGCAGTTCGGCGTCGCTGTAACCGGTCAGCTGCCGAAAAGCGGCATTGCTGTAAACGACGGAACTCTGAGTGCCTTTGAATTCGGCAACGAGGATCCCATCGTTACTGGCGTTTAAGACAGCCGTCATCACGTCTGCGGATAAATTCATAGCCTCTCACCCGTTATGCGCATACCGCTTGGCCGACCCTGGGTTTTTTTGGCACAAAATTTTGCTCGTCCCTCACCGGACTTTCTGCCGGTGGCAAATCTGCTTCTGCCGGTGGCAAATCTGCAATGGAGTCATGGCCCCATCGGCCGGCTAATATAGCGGCTTTCGCGGGAATTCCCAAATTTAACAAGCGAAGTGAATAAAATGGGATCGGGGGCGCTCCCGCCCGGGTCGACGCAGCGGGAGAATAGGTCGGAGAAGAGACAACCGCCGCGGTCGCCCCTCCTACAGCACTGAGGGGGTTTCCTGGCGCCCTGCAATTTATTCGGCAGAGCACTCGGGCAGCTGCGCGCCAACCTCCAGCATGAAATCCCGCTTCCCTTCAGCGCCGCTCGGCAGATGTTTCGTGCGCAGGCTGAACTCGTACTGGCCGAGGTCCAGCGAGGTCTCCACGCCGAGTGTCTGCATGGTAATAAATTCTTTTTTGACGCTGTCGAAAAGTTGGCCGAGATTGTTGCTGTCGCTGCCGGCGAAATATTGGCCGTGGCTCAGCTGTGCCAGTTCCTGCAGTTTCGCCCGGCCATCCTCGCCGATCTGGTCGCCGAAGGCGATCACGTAAATCCGCAACTGCGGATTTTCCGCCAGGCGGGCCTTGATGTCGTCAATCGAGGTTTTGGGATATCCGGTAAACGACCAGAAGAGCATCTCGGCGAGGTTGCCGTTGCCCCTGTGGGCTTCATCGTCGTTGGCGAAAAAGCTGTGGTTATCATCGCCGTCGGAAAAGACGATCATCACCTGTTGATCGCGCGGACCGGCGGCAATTTGCTCGCTGTAGAGCGCTTCGTGCACACCTATGCCGTAGTGCACAGCCTTCCACAGGCCGGTGAATTGGCCCTGCTTTGGGCTCGGTATTTTCGCGGTGTCCTCAATGCTCCAGGGAGTGCCACGGTTGTTCGGCGCCGGCCGATAGATGAGTTCGTCGAACCAGGTTAATTCCCAGTGGAAGAGGGAATCGTTGGCGGTCCACAGCTGCTGTAATTCCTGCAGTACATTTACGGCGGCGGCTTTCATGGGTTCGAAGGCGGGTGGATTGTGCTGCAACATGGAGTAAGTGGCGTCGAGTACGAGCGAAACTGCGAGGTCGCTTTTCAGTAGCTCGGAATCCCGGCTGAGAAGCGATTCGACGTCCGCCGGTCGATCATTGATAAAGAGCTGCGAGTCGAGCGCGGAGGGTTCCTGATTTGCGTCCACTTGCGGGTCCAGAGCGACGCCGGCCTGGTCGCGGGTGACAAACTGCAGGATCAAGCGGGTCGCGCCGTTTTCCGGATTGCGGCAGGCGTTTTCGCTGACGATTTCCACGGTGAGCTGGTCGACCACGCAGCGGTCGCCCTCCTGGTGTTCCCCTTCACCGCAGGCGAGTCCATCGGCTACGCATTGACCATTTTCTAGATGAAACCCCAGGTCGCATCCGCCGCCGGGCGCCTGGCAGACCCCGCCGACCGACGTTTGTCCCGCGGGGCAGGGTTTGGGTCCCGCCGTTTCGCACTGGCCGTAGGGGGAACTGCTCAAATTGCCGCGGCTGCAATCCTCTCCCCGGCTTTTGCCGCCTTCGCAGCCGGCGAGGAAAACGAGCCAGAGTATATTCAGGCCGATCAGGCGCACCGCCAGATTTTTCAGCATCATTAGTCTCCGGTTGGAAAGCGCGCTAGTTTACAGGAATGCTCTTGCGGTGAGAGCCGGCAGCTACAAATGAAAAAATCAACCGGCAAACCCACCCTGCAACAGGGTTTTTGCCCAAAATGTAACCGGATCACATTTCCGCTGGACTTATTGCCGGAAAATCTGAGATTGTCGGATTTATTCATTTTAGCTCTCGATTAATGCCAACCGCGTCACACGTTGCGCGGGTGTGCGTCATTGCCTGCTTTCTGAGCGCCCGTTTAATATGCCGCCTATGGAAAAAGCGGTGAAGTCCCGTGCGTGGGTACCCCCTGCTGTTGGCGTCAATGATGATTGCAAAAAAATACAAGACCTCGTCAGAGGCACTTTGAAGAACATGCAGCCCGGTGGCCGAGCCGGATGTTCTCTAACCGCTGGTGAAGTGAACAAGAAAAAACAAGCGCAAATTACGTCATAAGTATAAAACGTACAGGAGACTTACCTTGAAAAATCTCGCACTACTACTGTTTACAGTTGGTGCCCTTGCGTTGCAAGGGTGCAGTAATGGAGGCACTAACCCAGTGCCTCCCGGATCATCGAGTTCGACCTCGTCGTCCTCCGGTACAACCAAACCCGTGGGCAATAAAACCCAGGGTCTGGTGGAATTCGCCGCGCTCTGCGCCGGCTGTCACACCGATAATGAGGATGGCACGTTCGACGGGGTCGCCAGCAGCATCCCTGACATCAGCGTCTTCGCTCTGAAGAAAACCACTCTGGCAAATCTGGCCGATTACATCGACCAGGCCATGCCGCCGACCAACCCAGCTCTGTGTGACGCCCAATGCGCCGCCGACATAGCTGCCCTGTTCCGTGATTATCACGCTGCGGGTAGCAGTTCGAGTTCCTCCAGCAGTTCTTCCAGCAGCAGTAGTTCCTCGAGCTCCTCTTCAAGCAGCTCGTCTTCGTCCAGTTCAAGCTCCAGTTCGTCGAGCGGTGTGGTTGTAGGTACGTCCTCGTCCAGTTCTTCCGGGGTTGCCAGCAGCTCATCATCAACGAGTTCCAGCTCCTCGACTTCTTCGAGCTCCGGCGCGAGCAGCAGCTCTTCATCGAGCAGCTCCTCCTCCAGCAGCTCCTCTAGCTCCAGCAGCTCGTCTTCTTCGGGTGGTCTGGCGTGTAACGCCGACGTCACCGCCGGGGCGGCGCTCTATGAGTCCAAAACCTGTCTGGCCTGTCACGGGGGTGTGCCCACCGACGGGACCACCATCTGGCGCGGTGCGTTGGGCGGTATGGATGTGTACGACCTGGCGGGCGATGGTTACAAAACCATGGCAGGCGCGCTGGTCAAAGACGTATCACTGGCTGAATTCATCGACACTTATATGCCGCCGCCGGATGGCGCCCGGGTTTCAACTCGAGAAGCCGAACAGTTGGCCGCGTATATCACGCACACTTTGGATGTCGATCAAAACTGGTGTGCCGGCGCCGAGTGGCCGCCTGCCGAACCGGGTTCTTCCAGCAGCAGCTCCAGCAGTTCGTCCTCCAGCTCAAGCTCCAGCTCATCCAGCAGCAGCTCGAGTTCATCTTCCTCTTCCAGCTCTTCGAGCGGCGTGATCGTTGGATCGAGCTCTTCTTCTTCCAGCTCTAGCTCCAGCAGCTCATCCAGCTCGAACAGCAGCTCCAGCTCGTCCAGTTCTTCCAGCTCCAGCTCCAGCTCCTCGAGCTCCAGTTCGTCCAGCTCTTCAAGCTCCAGCTCATCCAGCAGCAGCTCATCCAGCAGCAGCTCGTC
>DJFO01000120.1 GCA_002432555.1 Marinagarivorans sp. UBA5870 | reverse complement strand
ATCCCTATACAGTGCAATTTGGCGGGTGGAAAGCTTCGGGTGGCAATCCGCTGTTGAAGGCGATGGAATCCAACCAGGCGGACGTGTCCCTCGAATGGTATTTCTCCCCTGGCAGTTCCTTGACAACGACCCTGTTTTATAAGGATCTGAAAAATTTCTTTATCAACGGCGGTCAGTACGAAACCTACACCAATCCCAGCACCGGGCAATCCGCGAGCGTCATTGCCGCCTCGCCGCGCAACGCCGGTGATGGAAAAATGAAAGGTGTGGAATTCGCCTACCAGCAGTTTTTCGATATGCTGCCGGAGCCCTTTAATTCGCTGGGTGTGCAATTCAACTACACCTATATAGATGCACAGGGCGCTCCCAATTATGACGCCGTGCCCAGCGACGTTTACCTCAACAGCACCAACGCCCGGGAAGTGAATTTTGGCAACCTGCCCTTGCAGGGACAGTCGAAAAACACGACCAACTTCGTGCTGATGTACGAGAACGAGCAGTTCAACGCGCGTCTCGCCTACAATTGGCGCTCCCGCTACCTGTTGACGACCCGCGACGTGATCACCAAACTGCCGATTTACAACGAGGCGGCGGGTTTTATGGACGCATCCTTCTTTTACAACATCACGGATCAGCTGAAACTGGGCGTGCAGGGAGTCAACCTCTTGAACACCCAGACCGAGACCCGAGCGCAGATCGATGCGGACGGAACCACGGTGGGGCGTTCCTGGTTTGTCAACGATCGTCGTTACACACTGGTTTTGCGGGCCAGTTATTAGCCCCGGCATAGGGTGGCAAAAGNNACCCCTCCGGGGTGCGCTTTTTAAGTTACATTAAACGGTCGCGCCTCCCGCGCGTGGGCGGCGCGAGCGCCCGTCACCACAAGGAGGAACTTGTTGGCTGACGAACCATAAGAACTTAGAATCCCGGCGGTTAAGCTGGAGGTGGACAGTGACAGGCGCGCGCATTCGAAGAATCATTATCGTCGGCGGCGGCACGGCGGGCTGGATGACCGCCGCCGCGCTTTCTCGTTTTATCCCTCGGGAGTATTGTTCGATCCATCTGGTCGAATCCCAGGACCTGCCGACCATTGGTGTCGGCGAGGCGACCATTCCGCAGATTCTGGTGTTCAACCGCACGCTCGGTATAGACGAGGACGAATTTATTCGCCGCACCCAGGGTACTTTCAAGCTGGGCATTGAATTCGTTAACTGGGGCCGAATTGGCGAAAGTTACATTCACGCTTTCGGCGGCGTGGGCAACGATATGGACGGGCTGCCCTTCTATCACTTTTGGTGGAAACTGCGGCAGCAGGGCAAGGCCGCACCGATCGGCCATTATTCGCTGAACGCCCGCGCTTGCCCTCTCGGACATTTCATGCGTTCGGTGGACGCCGGCCATTCCCCCCTTTCCAATATCGCTTACGCATTCCAATTCGACGCCGGCTTGTACGCGGTGTATTTGCGGGAGTACGCGGAGCAGCGTGGCGTGCAGCGTACCCTGGCGACCGTTGTGGAAACCCAGCTGGATGTGGATAACGGGCTTATCACAGCCGTGCGCTTGAACAACGGGGCGACGCTCGAGGGCGATCTCTTCATTGACTGCTCGGGATTTCAGGGGCTACTGATCGACAAGGCACTGCAAGTCGGATTCGAAAATTGGAGCCATTGGCTGCCGTGCAATTCCGCTTGGGCCGTACCCTGCGAGAGAACCGAACCCCTGTTGCCCTATACCCGCGCGACGGCGCACGCTGCCGGGTGGCAATGGCGTATTCCTCTGCAGCACCGCACCGGCAACGGCCACGTCTNNCCTTATTGGAACCGCGGCTGTTGCGTTTTACCACCGGCCGACGGCGCGAGTTTTGGCGTAAGAACTGCGTGGCCATTGGGCTTTCCTCGGGTTTTATGGAGCCTCTGGAGTCGACGAGCATTCATTTGATCCAGAGCAGCATTGCCCGGCTGATGAGCCTGTTTCCCACCAAAAATTTCGAATCGAGCAACCGCGATATCTTTAATCGCCAGACGATTTTTGAATACGAGCGGATCCGCGATTTTTTAATTTTGCATTACAAGGCGACCGCCCGGAACGATTCGGATTTTTGGAATTATTGTCGCACCATGTCCGTGCCGGAAACGCTTACGCAGAAAATCGACCAGTTTGTCGAGACGGGGAATATAATGCGGGAAAATAACGAACTGTTCAGCGAAATCAGCTGGCTGGAGGTCTTTCACGGGCAGGGGATACAACCGAAGGACTATCACCCTCTGGTGGATGCAATGCCACAGGCGGAATTGGAGCGGCGGATGCGGCACATCGAAAAGGTCTACGACACGGCGCTGGCTCAAATGCCGACGCAGGAGGAATTTATCCGGCGGTATTGCCAAGCGACCTGAGTCGCCGCGCGGGCGGTGGGCCCTTGGCGCGCGCGGGACTTCTCGTCAGAGACTGCGCTAGGCGCCGGGCGCAAGCACTTGCTGCCGGTAAAAATCTGCATGCAACGGCGCCCGGTCCGCCGCTTCCCGCAGCGTCTGGCGCATCAACTTCAATTCGTTGACGGCCCAGGTGCGATCCTTGTTTTGGATCAGCGGATCGGAACAGCGCGGCACTACCCCACAGGCGAAAAACAGCGCGGCCCATTGATCGTCCGTCAGTGTCTCACCATCATAACGCGGCAAGCGGCCGTCGCTTGCGAACAACCGCAACTTGTGTTGCGCCGCCTCTGTCAGGTATTCGTCTCGCCGCCCGGCTGCCGCCCAGGCGTGCAGACTGTCGCTATCCGCGATACACGCGGCTTCTTCGGCCGTGCTCTCATTGTAAAAGCCGGCGGCCACGCGCAAATCCGCCGTCGGCGGCCACAGTCGGTGCAGGCGGTAGAGCGCGCTGGCCAGCAGGTGGGTCGAGTCGATCAGCAATGGCGGGCGCGCCCAGAGCGCTGCCCCGAGGGCGATGCAGTTGGCCTGCCAGGGCGCGGCATCCCGCATCCACTGGGACTGCGACTCACAGCTTACGTCCTGTCGGTAAACTTTTCCGCGCAGCGGGATAACAATGCGCAGCAGACCCTCACCCAGGGTCAGGCTGGTTGACGGAGGGCCGAGTGAATCGCCGGCCGCTTCCTCTTCCTGCCAGCTCGGAGGATTTGGGCCGGCGGACTTGCCGCTCACCTGGGGAATTGCCTTTTTCAAGAGGCGCTCACCCGAGCAATCGATAAATAAATCGCCCGCGATCCATTCGCCATTGTCCAGAAACGCGCCTTTTATTTTGCCTTCAGCGGTGAGCTGAACCTCCAGTGCGCGGCTGTCTTTGACGCGAGTGTCGGGAGCCAAGTGCCCAGCCAGATAGCGGGCATACTCGGTCGTCAGGAATTTATACCCGTGGCACACCTGCGCGAAAACAGAATTGCTGCGGCTAGAGGCGGGAGAGAAACGACCCGCTTTGGCCAGCAGGGCATTGAGGCAAAAATCGTCGAAGCGCGCGTTCGCCTCAGTCGCGACAAGCCCGTGGAACCAGTGGTGAAAGTGAATGGACTTTAAATTAAATCCGTAGGGCGCCTCGCACAGAAAAAAATCTGGCAATGCGGGGTCGCTGTCGATCCGATTGTGGAGCTGATTGGGGAATTGACTGTGGAATTGGTTGTGGAATTGGTTGTGGAATTGATAAAGAGTACCCAGGTGAAAGCTCGCCCCGGTCTTGCGGACAAAATCTTTTTCCGCCAGACCGAGCTCTGTATGTAATGCTCTGAGAGAGCTGACGCAGCTGAGCGCCGGCGGGTCGATATATTCTCCCGCCTGAATAATGGTGATGCCAAGGGGGGCGGCGCGCCACTTTTTTTGCAAAAATACGGCTGTCAGAATCGGCGTATATCCGCGGCCGACAATCACCACCTGTTGAATCGCTGGGGTATCCATGGCTCTGTCTCTCAGGAAAAAATGCCGTATAAACTCATAGCCGCTTTTGGCCAAGGCTCGGCGCTGGCGCCCGCGTCGGCGCAGTGTTGTTTAATGGCAGTGAGGTGCTCCGGCAGGCCGGCAACCGCCGCCCGGATTCGCTGCTTCAACTGTTCCATATTTTGCTGCAGGGCCGCCGCCGGGAGAGAGTCTGCGAGCGGGTGCCAGGCGGTGGGAATAATTCCTTGCCCAACCATTACCGCCACCCAACTCGGCACCATAAAAAGACCGCGTTGATACGACTGCACGTAACCAGTCGCGCGAAAGCCGTCGATGCGCTGGCGCAAGCTTTCGGGCACCTCCATGGTTCGGCAGTAATTCCAGAACTCACTGTCGCTGCGCTCGGTGGCGTGGTAATGCAATATCAGGAAATCCTTGATGCGTTCGTATTCATGGTCCATTTGCCGATTGAATTCGTCACGCCGCAGTCGATTGTCTCCGCACCGAGGAAAAAACTCGATTAATTTCATGATCGCCAATTGAATGAGATAAATGCTGGTGGATTCCAAGGGCTCCAGAAAACCGCTTGCCAAACCCACACCGACACAATTGTTCGCCCAGCTTTGGCGGCGGCGACCGGCCGTGAATTTCAACAGGCGCGGCTCCGCCAATTCTTCCGCGTCCAGGTTCTGCCGCAGCATCGCCAGGGCTTCGTCGTCGCTGATGCAGTGCGACGCGAACACATGGCCGTTGCCGACTCGGTGTTGCAGTGGAATCCGCCACTGCCAGCCCGCCTTTAAAGCGGTGGATTTGGTGTAGGGCAGGGCGGGACCGCAACTGGCCGTGGGCACGGCGATTGCCCGATCGCAAGGGAGCCAGCGGCTCCAGTCGATAAAGTCGGTGCCTAATTGGCGGCCCAGCAGGAGTGATTGAAAGCCCGAACAATCGAGAAAAAAATCCCCCGCTAGCTCCGTGCCGTCCTCCAAGACAATCGCCTGAATATCGCCGCTGTCGGAATGCCGCTGCACCCGCGCGACCTTGCCCTCCACCCGCCGCACACCCCACTGTTCCGCGTGGCGGCGTAGAAAGGCGGCATAGCGGCTGGCGTCGATATGGAAAGCGTAGGAATATTCGGCGAGGAGGTCCTCGGGGTTGGTGCTGGGATAGGCGAATTTTCCCTCGGCTGCCGCGACCACTGGCACGGAGTAGTCAAACAGGGAATCCTCCGGGTGGCTGCGCTGATGCCGCAACCACAAATGGTGGAACTCAATACCCTGAAATGGCCGGCCAAAGGCCCCGAAAGGATGGATATAGGCCTGACCGAGGCGGCCCCAGTTGATGAACTCGATACCGAGCTTATAGGTCGCATGCGTTGCCTGGATGAATTCCGTTTCGCGCAAACCCAGCCGCTCGTTGAAGTAGCGCAGATGGGGAATGGTTGCCTCGCCGACACCCACGGTGCCGATCTGCTCTGACTCGACGAGGGTGATCTGCAGATTGGCGTCAGCAAGGCGGCGGCTGACCGCGGCGGCGCACATCCAGCCCGCGGTTCCACCACCGAGAATCACTATGCGGGATACAAGGGGTTCATTCATGGCTTCAAGGGGTTCCTAGCCTGAAAAGAAAAAAAAGCGCATAAACAGCAATTATGCGCTAAAGTTCCGGGCTAAGGAATCGTTTCCCCTACCGCGCGACTTGCCCGCGGCTGAAGAGCGTAAGGTTGAAAGGCCATGCCGGCGCGACGCACGTCGGCCCCAATCGCATCGACTGTCTGGGTTCGCCAGGGATGCGGTCGGATACATCCGGTTGCCGGGAATTCTCCCGCTGCGCCCTCGGAGATTCGGCTGCGGTCACTTCCGGTGATAACGCCGCGCATCCAACTTTTTCTGCCGCAGTCTGTAACTCCCCCTTTTTCTGCGACTCGCCGATGGCTCGACAAAAAAACACCTGTGCGCGCCCGCGATTATTTTATTTTTTCATCGAGCAAAATAAGTGTCGCGCCGTGAAAACGAATAACGCTTTTTTCTGCGCACTTTTTGCTAGCGAAAATAATTTGGCCTGCGCGCGTTATGAATTCTCGGCTGCGTTTTATGGAGACTAATTGGCACGCNNTTAGCCAACTAAAGGTACTTTTTTCGCAAACTGCCGGCAGGGTAAATAAAGCACATTCTCCGGTTAAATATGCGTAATGATCGCGGCGACCATATGCATAGAAGCGTGCCTGGGTCACAGTTGCCGGCGAGCGGGCGGAGCGATTCCAAAAAAATTCGCGCTCGAACGACACATAGGTGGAGACGTGGCAAAATTTCGGGTGGTATTATTCCGCGGTCGGTTAGACACGGTATCGCGGCCGTAACGCAGCGCGGGGAAGGCGGGCAGGGCGTTTCACAGTCCTTTTGCACAGGAATTTTCGTTGTCCTTTGCACGGGCACTTTGTTTGTCCTCCACGCTGAATTACATGGACCAGGGCAT
>DJFO01000366.1:9307-9820 GCA_002432555.1 Marinagarivorans sp. UBA5870 | reverse complement strand
TTTCCCGAGCGAGCCCAAGGTCGGCGAGATGGCGCGGACTCGCCGCGTAAAATACGAGACCGATCGCATCGGCCCCCGCGGCGGCCGCATGCGCCGCTGCCGCGGGCGCTGTGATGCCGCAAATCTTGACGCGCGTAGGACGGGAATCGAGAGGAGACAAATCCAGGTGTTCCGCAACTGAAAAAGGAGGCGGATAGTAACAGAAAAATGCGCCGGAATAACAGCTTAGGTCGCGCGAGCCGCGCCCCTTGTTAAGCTTCCCCGGCTAACCGCAAAACAGATGATCCCCATCGGAAAAACCCGTGGTGTCAAAGCTGCCGGCACAAGGTCAATTACTGTATGCTTGCGACCCGCTGGAACAGTTTTGCTCAAATTTTGAGCGAAAGGTCCTTCATGGAAAGAAACAGTAAGTCAATCAACGGCTTTCGCGACTCGAGCCGCCGAGGGATAAACAACTTTCATGTACGTTTACGACCAGTTTGACCACCAGATTATAGGTGAACGGGTAGCCCA
>DJFO01000366.1:7887-9278 GCA_002432555.1 Marinagarivorans sp. UBA5870 | reverse complement strand
GCGCCGATGCTGCGCATCGCCGTGCCCTACGGCATGCTCAACAGTCGCCAGCTGCGCAAACTTGCGCACATCACCCGCTACTACGACAAGGGCTACTGCCATGTGACCACGCGGCAGAATATTCAGATGAATTGGCCCCAGCTCGATGAGGTGCCGGATATTCTGGCGGAGCTGGCGGAAGTGGAAATGCACGCGGTGCAAACCAGTGGCAACTGCATTCGCAACGTCACCACTGACCAGTTTGCCGGCGTAGCACCTGACGAAATCGTCGATCCCCGCCCCTACTGCGAAATCATTCGCCAGTGGTCCACCTTTCATCCGGAATTCGCTTTTCTTCCCCGCAAATTCAAGATCGCCGTCGCCGGTACCAAGGCGGACCGGGCGGCCATTTATTTCCATGACATAGGTCTGCAGCTGGTGCAAAACCCGGCGGGAGAGATCGGCTTTAAAGTTCTGGTCGGCGGCGGCCTGGGGCGCACGCCCGTGATCGGCAGCGTGATCCGCGAATTTTTGCCCGAGCGGGATATTTTGACTTATCTGGAAGCCATACTGCGGATTTACAACCTGCACGGCCGGCGCGACAACAAATTTAAAGCGCGGATCAAAATTCTCGTGCGCGCCGTGGGCCCTGAAACCTTTGCCGATATGGTGGAAACCGAGTGGCAGAATCTGCGGCACAGCGCGAGCAAATTGCCACAGGAAGAAATCGACCGGGCGAAAAGCTTTTTCCCGGAACCCGCGTATAACCGATCATTCGACGATACGGACGTAATGGCGCGTATCAACAGCCTGCGGGCAGAGCACCGGGAATTCGGCAACTGGCTCAGCCACAATGTGCAACCGCACAAGGTGCCTGGCTACCGCGCAGTCACCCTCTCCCTCAAATTCGTCGGCGTCCCCCCCGGTGATCTCACGGACCGACAGCTCGAAACCATCGCCGACCTGGCCGACCGCTATTCGTTCGGCGAAGTGCGCACCACCCACAATCAGAACATGGTGTTGGCGGACGTGGCGGCCAATCAGCTTTTTGAGCTGTGGCACGAGTTGCGCAGCGCCGGCTTCGCCACGGCAAACATAGGTACCCTGGCCGACATCATCTGCTGCCCCGGCGGCGACTTCTGCTCGCTGGCGAATGCCAAGTCGATTCCGATCGCCGAGGCGATTCAGCGGGAATTCGACAACCTCGATTACCTTTACGACTTGGGTCCGATCGAGCTGAACATATCCGGCTGCATGAACGCCTGCGGCCACCACCATATCGGCCACATCGGCATTTTGGGGGTCGATAAAAAAGGCGAGGAATTTTATCAGGTGCAGCTCGGCGGCAATTCCACCTACAACGCCGCCCTGGGCGAGGTGCTCGGGCCTTCTTTTAGCCGGGAAGAAATGCC
>DJFO01000366.1:0-7779 GCA_002432555.1 Marinagarivorans sp. UBA5870 | reverse complement strand
CTTTGACGCCAAACAATTGGCCGAGGGAAACTGGTTGGTCCACTGCAAATTATATTTGGCAAATCGTGAAGCTCTGGCCGGCCGCGACGGCGTTGGTGTGTGGCTCGATTCCGACGACGCTGCGGCGGACGTTGCCGAGCTGGTAAAACAGCTGCCGGTCATAGGAGTGAATTTCCCAGTATTTTCCGACGGTCGCGGGTTTTCCATCGGCCGGACCATCAAGGAGCGCTATGCGTTCGCGGGGGAATTACGAGCGCTGGGCGGTTTTATGCAGGACCAGTTGTTTTATTTGAAACGCTGCGGTTTCGACGCTTTTGTGGTCAGCGAAAGCGCCAACATCGAGTCGATGGCGCAGAGCTTGAAGGATTTCAATAATTTCTATCAAGCTGCGGTGGATCAGCCCCTGCCTCTGTTTCGCCGTCGTTTCGGCGCTGCCTAACCGACGGACCGAACTGCTTTAGAGGTCCCACGAGGGACCTTTTATTTTTCCCCTCGGCATTTCCCATCGCACATCATTATTCCCATTCGGGTGTAGGTTGGGCGGCCCGCGTAGGGCGGCCCNNGCGTAGGGCGACCCGCGTAGGGCGGCCCGCGTAGGGCGGCCCGCCCAACCTATACGACTAGACCCAATACCTCTGCGTCAGCTTGCTCAGCAATCGCGTCGCACTCGCCTCCAGCATAGCCGCAGCCGCCAGGCCGATACGATCTTGAATGGTCTTTTTGTGTTCATAACAAACGCCGACTATGTCCGCTTGCGGGTAGAGGGCCGTGAGGTATTCATCGCTGGTGGCGATGGCATCGATCAGGTTTTTTTCCAGCGCTCTTTTGCCGAACCAGATCTCCCCCGTGGCGACTTCGTCGACATCGACCGCGGGGCGGTGCTCCTGCACGAAATCCTTGAACAAGACGTGGGTGTCCTCCAGATCCTCCATGAATTTGCGCCGGCCTTTTTCGGTGTTTTCCCCGAGCATGGTCACGGTACGTTTATATTCGCCGGCAGTGAAAATCTCGTAATCGACGTCATGCTTTTTCAGCACTTTGTTGAAGTTCGGCAGTTGTGCCACCACGCCTATGGAGCCGAGGATGGCAAAAGGTGCGGCGACGATTTTGTCGGCGACACACGCCATCATATAGCCCCCGCTGGCGGCAACCTTGTCGACACATACCGTGAGCGGAATGCTCTTTTTCGTGATGCGGGCGAGCTGGCTGGCCGCCAGGCCGTATCCGTGGACCATGCCGCCGGGACTTTCCAGGCGCAACACCACCTCATCCTGCGTCTCGGCCACGCTGAGCACAGCGGTGATGGCTTCGCGCAGTTCCGCGGTGGCGGAGGCTTTGATATCACCATTAAAATCCAGCACGAAAATTCGCCGGCGGCGGCGGCTGTCTGCGGCATCGGCTTTTTTCTGTTTTTTCGCCTGCTTCTCGGCTTTCTTTTTCTTTTTATCGGCTTCTTTGAGATCCTTTTCTTCCAACACCGCCGCCTGGAGCGCGTGATGCATATCCTCAAACCGATCGTTCAGGCGGGTGGTGAGGATACGGCCCTTGTCCTTGCCGCCACCGCGGTGAGTCGACGCCGCCACAAAACCGATCAGCACGATCAACGCCACCACTATGGTGACCGCCTTGGCCAGAAACAGGCCGTAGTCGAACAGAAATTCCAAAGCGTCCCCCAGTTATCTCAGTTAATCCATAAATTGACCGCTTTTTTAGCGGCATCGTTCAGCGGCTTGGCCACCAGCCCCGTGTGGGACAGGGCGACCTCGTAGAGCGCGCCGTCGGCCATAGGCACAAAGGTCGCGCTGCCGTAAACCGCTTCGATCAAAGGTGCATTTTCTTGATACTTGTAGGCCCATGCCCACAGATCCACGCCAAATTCTTCCGGATCGCGCAGAGAGTGCACCGTGCGCTCGCGGCTGCGCTCGTCTTCGATGGACAGATAGCGACCGCTGATACGGTGCAGTTTGTATCCCGGTTTGCCGCCGACGCGATTGATCAGGCTTTTCCACCGAATAATGCGCGCATCCATTTGCCACTGATCGCCGCGCAGATAATACTCCGCGGTTGCGCCCGAATCGGTTAAGGCTACAGTGGCGATGAAAGCTTGCGGCTCTACAGCGGCAAAACTGATGGTGGCGACTGGCTTGTCGATCAGGACTTGCTGATACGACCGAAGGTCCAGGGCCACCAGGGCGCAGGCGGCGGCAAGCAGCAGGAAAAAGACCCCGCCCATGCCGCGCAACCACCCCCAGAACCAGGTGCCCTTGGTCAGCAGGCGCAGGCCGAACAGCAAAACCAGAACACCAAAAATCCCCGTTAGAAGGGTTGCCGCCGTGTAGAACATGGATTATTCCTGAGCTCGGACGCGCTGGACGAAGATTTCGATGAGTTTACCGGAAATCGTGTGCGGGGGTGGAATTTGCGGCAGCTGGTCCGCGCGGAACCACTGAGCGTCGGTAATTTCGAACCCGTCCACCGCGATTTCCCCACTGCGATAGTGCGCCACAAACCCCAGCATCAATTGGCTGGGAAACGGCCAGGGCTGGCTCGAAATATATTCCAGGCGGTCCGCCTCTATGCCGGTCTCTTCGCGGATTTCCCGGATCAGAGCCTGCTCGGCGGTTTCTCCGGGTTCGATAAAACCGGCAAGAGCGCTGTACAACCCCGGAGCAAAACGCGCGTTGTGGGCGAGTAGACACTCGTTGCCGCGCATAACAATGCCGATGACGCAGGGAGCAATGCGCGGGTAATAGAGGGCGCCGCAGGCGCTACACGCCAGAACCCGTTCATGGAGCTGCGCCTGGGTCGGCGCACCGCAGCGGCCGCAGAACCTATGGAATTCCTGCCAATGCACCAGCTGCTGAGCGCGCCCGGCGAGCAGAAAGATTTCATCGGCAATCAAACCGAGGCGGCTGCGCAGGCTCGCCGTGATAAACGGTGAATCCTCCGGCAATTCCCGCTCGGGGAACGTGAGGGCGAAACAGGGCTGGCCCCGCCAGGAGCCCAGGTGCAGCACATTTTGCGGCTGCAGACCGGCAGCGAGGTAGTCGCCATAGGTCGCCAGCAGACTCTGATTCTCGCGCAGCAGCAGCAGGCGGTGCCCCGCGATGCCCACCACCGGGTGGTCGGGTTCGACGGGGGTCTGCGGCGCAAACATCGCGGTAAAAGTCATTTCAGGTCTTGCGCACCGGATACCCTAAGGCCGCAAGGCTCTCTTCGGCCACCTGCAGCACCGAGTCATCCAAGCGGGAGGCCACGCGCGCGGTATCGAGAAAATATTCGATACTGATCACGGCGTCGGCGAAGGTTTCCAGCAGCTCTTTCAGCGCCGGTGGGTGATCGCTCTGCATCAGCACTTGGTCGACGAATTCCGCACTGCGCTCAACCACCAAAGCCGCCCGCGGACGTTTCAGCATCATTAAGCCGCCGCGCACGGAATTAAGAGTTTTGCCGATATTGCTGATATGACCGGAGTCGAAATTGGATTCGGAGTAAGCGGTAATCGCGCGCTTGGTGAGTGATATGCCCGCCTCGCACTCCTGCAGCACGATTCTCTCGGCGTGGGCCAATTCACTGGACGCGATCACCTGATTCTGCGATTCCTCGCTGGTGTTGCTCAGGGTTTCGCCGGCCGCTTTGTCGAACTCCAAGGAATTCACCGCGCTCTCCATGTACAGCAGAATTTTGGCGGACCGATTCAGGTCCCCCTCCGGGATATGGTGCTCGTTTTTCCACTGGCCGACGCGCTTGATCTCGTCCTTTAAAATAGAGCTCGGGCCCACCAGGCCAACGACCCCCATGGTCTCGGCAATTTTGGACAGGGTGCCGGTCATGCCGTCGACATCGTCCAGCACCTGGCCACCCTGAGAGGCGGATTCCAAAACCTTTTTGATATTGTTGATTTCCAGCTTCAGCACTCGCACCAGGGAACTGATGGTGTGCGCGCTCGGGCCCCGCAGCGCTTGACGCTCGGCAGCGAGAATTTTGTCGGTGTAAGGCAGCTGACGCACGCCGAAAAACTGCTTGATTCGCGCGCTGCCCTCATTTTGCACCCCGGAGAGTACGATCAGGTACAGGAGCTCCTTGATCAGACCCTTGGGAGCCGCCGCCTGGTAGGACGCCCGGCCACCCTTTTGCACCTGGCGGATAATCCGGTCGATCCGACTGAGCAGCATTTTGCGAGGTTCGATCAATTCCATCTGCTGCTGCAACATAGCGTCTATGGCGACGTTCGCCATCCACCAGAGCACGGCGAGAGGTTTGTCGTTGCCCAGGCGCTGCAGGCGAATCAGCGAGCGGCGCATCAACCCGAGCGACGCTTTAACCTGCTTGCCGCGCAATACCCCGAGCAGACCGAGCTGATACATATGCCGCAGGCGCACCAGCAGAGGCATGAAATCTTTGTCTTGAACTTCTATAGCGTCGCTGGGCGGTACAGTCGGGTTGGCCTTGAGGTTGACCTGAAAGAAAAAACTTTCGGGCAGCACCGGCTCTCGGCGAAATTTGCGCAGCTCGTTGATATAGGGAATGAGTAACACCGGAATTTTGCGCTCGGTCTGTTGCACGTACTCCAGGTAGCGCGACAGCACGAAGAAGGTTCCGCTGATCAGCTCCAGCTGTTTTTCGAAGAGGGGACCTCGCTCGGCGGATTGCAAAGAGGCGGCGGTGGCCAGCAGCTCCTCGGCCAACATGCTCGCCCCTTTGAATTCCAGCAGGCGCAGAATGCCGTTGATCTGTTTGATGCCGGCCACGCAGGACTGGAAACTCTTGCCATCGCCCTCGGCAACGAAGGCCTCCAGGTCGCGGGCGGCCTGCTCAATGGTGGCCACCAATTCGTCACGAATGACGTTGAGAGAATGAAAGCTCGCCGAGTCCGCCGTCATCACCATGGGTTTCCTGTATTTGTTCGGGCAGAGAACATAGGGAGGGTGCCTTTATTTTTGTTGTTGCATACGGTGAATCCTGCTCCCGAGCCACCGACAACTCAATAAGTATAATACGGGGCAGCGAAATTCTTTTTGATTCGCATACTTATAGCCGCATCTTAAGCAAACATCTCCGCTGTGTCAGCGCCGCGGCACCCGGCCCATATAGAGGTCGAATCTTTGCAAATCAATAGCTTAAAAAAGTTTCTTAAAGCAGAACCTCACTTCTACCTGCCGGCGTCTGAGAGGCCTTAGGCTTCTTGTTTCAACCAGGCGCAGTTGCCGCCGGACGCCTTGTCGATCGCCGTCAACTTGACCTGGTGCAGGGCCAGCTCGGCGCTCGTCGCGGCGATGACGCGCAGCGGCCTGCGATCGCGGCGAATCCGGCCAAGGGTGACGACCCCGGCATTTTGAGCGGCGGTCTGGCTGTCGGCACCGAGTTCGAGCGCGGTCTGGCCGCCGGTCATGAGCAGATAGACGTCGGCCAATATCTCCGCGTCCAACAGCGCCCCGTGCAGATCACGGTGAGAATTGTCCACGCTGTAACGCTTGCAGAGCGCGTCCAAGCTGTTCTTCTGACCCGGATGCTTCTGCCGCGCGAGCGCCAGGGTATCCAGAACACCACATTCCGTGGTCAGAGGCGCCCGGCCGAGTTTAGCGAATTCACAATTGATGAAGCCGACATCGAAGGAGGCGTTGTGAATCACCAATTCGGCACCGCGGATAAATTCCCAGAACTCATCGGCGATAGCGGCGAATTTCGGTTTGTCGGCCAAAAATTCGGTGGTTATGCCATGGACCTCAATGGCCCCCTGGTCCACCTCGCGTTCGGGGTTGATGTATTGGTGGTAGTGGCGGCCGGTGAGCCGTCGGTTCACGACCTCAACGCCGCCGATCTCGATGATCCTATGACCTTGCTGCGGCTCCAGGCCGGTGGTCTCGGTATCCAGGACGATTTGTCGCATGTTTAGCTCACTTCTCGTACGCCGCGGTTCGCTAGTTCGTCCGCCAGCTCGTTTTCCCGGTGCCCGCTATGCCCTTTGATCCAGTTCCACTGCACCTGGTGCGCGGCGGTAAGTTGATCGAGCGCCTGCCACAAATCCTGGTTTTTCACCGGCTGCTTGTCGGCAGTGCGCCAATTGTTCAGTTTCCAGCGCGGCAGCCATTCGGTGATGCCCTTGCGCACGTACTGGGAGTCGGTGGTCAGGACCACCTGGCAGGGCGACTTCAGGGCGGCCAGGGCGCGAATGGCAGCGGTCAGCTCCATACGGTTATTGGTCGTCGCCGGCTCGCCGCCGTACAGTGATTTCTCGACCTTGCCGTAGCGCAAAAGTGCGCCCCAGCCGCCGGGGCCGGGGTTTCCCTTGCAGGCACCATCGGTGAAAATTTCTACTTTCTTCAAAAGCGGGCCACTTGTTCCAATTAGGGGGTACGGGTCCTGGACGTCACTTGGTGGTGGTCGCCTTCGACGTTTTGATCAGGGCGAGCCGCGCCGCCGAGCGGGCCGAAATCGCCTCTTTGCCCACGGCTTTGAAGCGCGGCCGCCGCGACCAATCCGGTCTAATGGGCGTCAGGCAAGCGCGATCTTTGCGTGCAACCAGGCAATAAAAGTTGCCGAATGGCACACCCCAACGCTGCAACAATTGATTGATGCGGGCGGAGAAGTTCAAATAGGGTTTGCGCTGCAGGGGCAGATTGTAAATGCCGTCCAAGGTGCGCAGTGTATTGCAATCGAGGAACTGCAACCAGTCGGTTATCCGCGACTTGCGCAGGCTGTTGCGCTGCCAGATCGGGTTGTCGCTGAAGAGCTGCGCGATCGGCTTGAGCATACCCATAGTGCTGACCGGGTTGAAGCCGAAGATAATGATGTAACCGCGCGGAATCGTCACCCGGCTCGCCTCCCGCAGCACCTGGTGCGGATTGTGGGAAAACTCCAGCACATGGTGCAACAGAGTCACATCGACGGACTCGTCCTCCAGCGGGAGCGCGTCCAGCGCGCTGTAAGCCGCGACGGCGCCGCCGCCTCCCGGCGATCCGGCGCCTACGGCAAAACAGTGGCATATCCGACTGTCCTTGAACAGGCTGATGCGCCGATTGATACTCAGCTGCATGAGGTGGTAGCCGAACATGCAGCTGAGCTCTTTCTCGAGAATCCGCTGCTCTTCCTGCAGCAGTTGATGCCCGAGCGGGGTTTCGAACCACTCTTCCAGGGCGGTGATATTGGTATCCAGGTCCGGAACCCTCTGATGATTGCGGATCAAAGAAAGGCTTCTGCGAAAAATAGCCATAATCACACCTCGAGATAACGCTTTTATTATGGACGAAAACCGGAGCGACAAGTTGCGATGACGCCTTTTTCCGCCGTTCCCGTGCCTATTTACCAGGACAATTACGTCTGGCTGATCCAGAGCGGCGAAGCCACTTGGGTGGTGGACCCCGGGGACCACGAACCAGTCCTAGCCGCGCTTGCGCAGCACCGCCGATCGCTCGATGGAATACTCGTCACCCATCATCACTGGGATCACATCACAGGCATTGCCCCCCTGCTCGAACACTATGGCAATGTTCCGGTTTACGGGCCGGCCGGTGCTCTTATAAGCCACCCGGTCCGCGAGGGCAACAGGGTCCTGCTCGGCAAGCTGACCGCGCAGGTCTGGGAAACCCCGGGCCACACGCGGGACCATGTCAGTTTTTACCTGCCGCAGGCGGGCGCCCTCTTCTGCGGTGACACCTTGTTTTCCGCCGGCTGCGGTCGCCTGTTCGATGGCACCATGGAGCAACTTTACGCTTCGCTGCGACGAATCGCCGCGCTGCCGGGCGCCACCCGAATTTATTGCACGCACGAGTACACCCT